>WFNF01000106.1 GCA_015488775.1 Helicobacteraceae bacterium | reverse complement strand
ATACTCATGCAAAGATTTATCTGTTTTAATTTTATGCGTGTTTGGATATTTGTTTAATAAATGTACACCCAAAGAGTTAGTTTCTATAAGCTTTTCAACTTCACTTAAAGTTGAGCTTGAGTAATGTTGTATATATTTTAAATCCATACTTAACTCTATAACCCTTTAATATTTATATCTTAAATAAACTCTTATATCACTTGCAGTATCAACTACATTTTTATCATTAAGTTCATCTATTTTATTTGGTGTTCCGTATTGACCAAAAAAACTATTACTACCACTATATGCATAATCTATATATGTTGCTCTAAGTTGCATACTCAAAGACTCTTCAACTAAATACTCAGTAAAATACAACTCGTAAGCATCACCACGAGCTGCTATTTTTGAACCAATATTTGTATCTTCTGCGTAAGTAATAGAGCGCCAAAATTTTGAACCAGAGTTATATTCAACACCCCAACTTCCATCATCACTTAGTAGAGATGGCATATTTAATCCATACCAAGCAGACACACCAAATTTATCATCTTTACTACCTAACATACCATTACCAACACTACTTGGATTAGTCATAGAAGCAGCAAAACTAGCAAAAAAAGTAGTATCATCAAGGTAGTCGCTCCACTCATCACCAATACCAGATATTAATATAGCAAGAGTAGCTGAACTTAAGCCACCTACTCTCTCTAAAGTTCCATTAGAAGTCATACCAACAAGATTATTAGCATAATATACTTGAGAAAATATTTGATATTGTCCATCATTATATGGTACAAAGATAAGTCCAAATAAATCAATATTTGAAGAGTTATCCTCTGTAGTAAAAGGAGTAGAGTTAAACTTTGCAGAGGCATTACTAAAACCTCTTCCTGCACAAAACTTAAGATATGTGCCATACTCCTTACTTAAAGTAAATTTAGAACTCATACCATCAAATTCAACATTTACACTGTGTGCAGATGGTGACGCAGCTTGATCATCTTCTCTGAAATTTATAAAATGTCCACCTGTTGATGGTCTCCTACCAATACTAAAGGTCCAAGGTATATCTAAATCAAAAAATGTATCATTTCTATAGAAAAAGTATGCTGTTCTTACTCTTAATATATCATCATAAGCATTTTCATTACTTATCCAATCAAAAGATTCAAAATTAGAATTACCTTGGATAGTTCTAGCACCAAATGCCTTATTATAAGCTATTTGAGCATGAAAACTTACATTATCATTTGCTTTATAACCCATATTTAGCCAAAGGCGATTACTTAAAAAGGCATCATTACTTTTTTTGCTACCATCTGACATTTTATAATTTAGATTGTCAACTGAAGTTCTAAAATCTACTGAAAACTTTAAATTATCCCCAGAGCTTTTTTCACTTAAATCTGCAAGATCCTCTTCAAGTTCAGTAACTCTCTCTTCAAGTTCACTATTATCGCTACTTTTAGAAATATCATTATCATTTTCACTACTTTGGCTATTAGTTTCTAGATATTGATTTCTTTTTTCTAAAGCATCTATTTTAATCTCCATACTATGCATATTAGCTTTTACAGCTTGAAGTTCATCGTATACACTAGCACATAAATTTTTTATATTTAAACCACATAAGATGATTGAAGATAGTAATATTTTTTTATACATATATAAACTCCATAAAATTTTAGAGTAGTATATATCAATAGTAAATTATCGCAAAATACAAAATTAACTATAAAATTGCTTTAATTTATAGTTAATATTATCTATATTTAATACTAAAAAAAATATAATAAAATTATAAATAATATATACTTATCTCTAAAAAGTTTTTATACATAGTTATAGTCCAAAAAAAAGTAGAAACTACTAAATTAAATATAATCTAACCTAAATACAATTTTTACTTAATTGAAATCTTAAGAATTTAGTGATTTTTTTATAGTTTTAAAAATATTTTATAGTAAGAAGAAACCCAAAAGGGTCTAAGTATCTATTTAAAGATACTTAAAAGTACACCAGCAGCAACTGCTGAACCGATAACACCTGCAACATTTGGACCCATTGCATGCATTAAAAGCATATTTGTTCTATCATATTCCATACCAACTTTATTTGATACACGAGCAGCCATTGGAACTGCAGAAACACCAGCAGAACCGATTAATGGATTAACTTTAGTTCCAGGGAACATATTCATAAGCTTTGCCATTAAAACACCAGCAGCAGTACCAGCAGAAAAAGCTACAATACCAAGAACTAAGATACCTAAAGTATCTGCAACTAAAAACTGATCAGCTGCAAGTTTAGAACCAACACCTAAACCTAAAAAGATTGTAGTTATGTTGATCAAAGCATTTTGCATAGTATCACTAAGACGATCAACAACACCTGACTCTTTTAAGAAATTACCAAACATAAATGCACCAATAAGTGGTGTAGAATCTGGAAGTATCAATATAGCTAAAACAAGAACCATAAGAGGGAAAATTAACTTTTCCAACTTACTAACATGTCTTAATGTTGTCATCTTAATCTTACGTTCAGCTTCAGTAGTCAAAGCTTTCATAATTGGTGGTTGAATTATAGGAACCATTGCCATATATGAATATGAAGCAACAGCGATTGCACCAAGTAACTCAGGAGCAAGAGCAGATGCTATAAATATAGATGTAGGACCATCCGCACCACCAATAATTGAGATTGCACTAGATTGTTGAAGTGTAAATGAGAACAAATCAGTATATTGCGAAAGTGCAACAGCTCCAATTAAAGAACCAAAAATACCAAATTGTGCTGCTCCACCAAGTAATGCAGTTTTAGGATTAGATAAAAGTGGACCAAAATCAGTCATAGCACCAACACCCATAAAAATGATGATAGGGAACATCTCATTTGCAAGACCCATACTATAGATAACGCCCAAGAAACCATGTGGACCAGCAATATCTGCAACTGGTATGTTTGCTAATAGTCCACCAAAACCTATTGGTAAAAGTAGTAATGGCTCAAAACCTTTTTTAATCCCAAGATAAAATAGTAAAAATACTATTAATATCATTAAAACACGACCCCAACTTTTGTGAAAATCACTCATTGGTTTTCCAGTACTGCTTAATTCATCTGGATCTGGACTTAAAATAGCAACTATACCTGTTGATGCTATAAAACCTTTTACCATATGAGTAAGACTTTGAGAATGATAGTTTTCCTCTTTATGAGTTGATAAATTTTCAGATTCTACATGATTAGACGCACTCAAAGGAGCAAATGCTAAAACAGTAAATGCTAATATTTTTAATATAAAAAATCTCATATAATTAACCTAATACTGCTACAACTTGACCTTCAACTACCTTGTCATTTACATTAACATTGATAGATTTAACTACTCCACCACGAGGAGCAACAACATCAATTTCCATTTTCATAGATTCTAAGATTAAAATTACGTCGCCCTCTTGAACACTTTGACCTGGATTAGCAACATTTTTCCAAACTGCACCTGGAAGAAGAGCTTTAATCTCTATGTCGCTATCAGAAGTTGGAGACTTAGTGCTTGCACTTTCACCATTAACCGCTGTTACTTGAATATCTGCATTACCCTCAGCAACTTGAACACTAAATTTTTGACCATCTACTACAACTGTATAATTTCCTGAACCCATAGAACCACCTTTATTTTCTTCTTCCATTGTTGATAATTTTCTAACATTAACTTCCGCATCACCTTTTAAGAAAGTAATACCTTTATCTTGACAAGCAGCTGCTATAAATACATTTTCATCATTTATCTCAATACCTTCATCTTCTAGTTTTTTAGTCCAATAAGCTAAAGATTTTGTTTCATCAGCATCAGCTAAATCTATCGCATTTTTAGTTGTTACCTCTAAACCCAGTTTTTCAGATGCAATTTTAACAATTTCAGGATCTGGTGAAACTGGAGTTTTACCAAAATACCCAAGAACCATTTTTCCATAACCTGGGGCTATAGCATTCCATGGACCTTGCATTACATTGTTAAGTGCTTGTTGAAAATAGAACTGAGAAACTGGAGTTACAGAAGTACCATAACCACCACGTTCTACAACTTCACGCATAGCATCTATGACATCTGGAAAACGTTCCAAAATATTATTATCTCTCATCATTTGAGTATTTGCAGTAAGTGCACCACCTGGCATTGGAGAAAAAGGTATAAGTGGAGAAACCTTAGTAGCTTCAGGTGGTATAAAATAATCACTTAATGAGTGTTGAACCTCTTTTTCATAAGTTAAAATTTTATCTATCTCTAACCCACCTAAATCATAATCCATACCTTTTACAGCATGTAACATAGTTAAAATATCTGGTTGAGAAGTACCACCACTAACAGGAGCAGCAGCCATATCTATACCATCTATACCAGCGTCTAATGCAGCCATATATGAAGCTACAGAAACACCAGCTGTTTCATGTGTATGTAAACGGAGATGTGTACCTTCTGGAACTAAAGTTCTAGCCATTTTAATAGTTTCATATACTTTTTGAGGGCTTGAAGTTCCACTTGCATCTTTAAAACATATAGAATCGTAAGGGATATTTGAATCTAAAATATCTCTTAGCGTTTTTTCGTAAAAATCTACATCATGAGCACCTGTACAACCTGGGGGTAAATCCATCATAGTTACAACAACTTCATGCTTTAAACCATGATGAGAGATACGCTCACCAGAATACTTCAAATTTTCAATATCATTTAATGCATCAAAGTTTCTAATAGTAGTTGTACCATGCTTTTTAAACATTTTAGCATGTAAATCAATAAGTTCTCTAGAACCTGTATCTAACATAACTGTATTTACACCACGAGCTAAGGTTTGAAGGTTAGCATCTGGTCCAACTATATCACGAAATTTATCCATCATCTCAAATGCATTTTCATTTAAATAAAAAAATAAAGACTGAAATCTAGCCCCACCACCAAATTCGTAATGAGTTATACCTGCATGCTTTGCAGCTTCAACAGCTGGAAAGAAATCATCCATTAGAACACGACCACCAAATACACTTTGGAAACCATCTCTAAAAGTTGTATCCATTATATCAATGAATTTTTTTGCCATTTTAATCCTTATTTAGATTCTCTATGAAATTTAATTGCTGCAGTAATTGCTGCTACCACTTTTGCTTTGCTATTACCACTTTGTGCAGGTGCACTAGGTGTTGCTACTGGTTCTGGGAAAAATTTATGTACAACTTTTGACATGATATTCATAGCAAAAATCATAAGTACTAAAAATGCGAACACCGTTCCCATTCCAAGTGCCATAAACTTAAACCCTTCTACTACTAGATTTGTTTCCATAATATACCTTTAGAAAAACTTGTTGCTATACTAGTATAATTTCTCTTATATCAGCTGAAAAACAATAGTTTTTTTACTAATTTTATTTTTAGTGTTACAAGAGTAATCATTCAGCTTTATACTTACATTTATTAGAGTTGCCCTAAATTTAAAATAAAATATTTAAGTCAAGTTAGATTTAGTTTTATAAGGTAAAATCACAAACTATTTTCAAGATTAGAGGTACACATGGTAGCAGGCATTTTTGAACAAGATTTTTTAGCTTATATTATTTTCGGAATAATTTTAAATTTTATTTTTTCTATACTTTTTGGATTGTATCTAAGCAATAATATTGGTATGTCAGATATGATGACTAGTAAAGGGGAAAAGGAGC
This sequence comes from Helicobacteraceae bacterium, assembly GCA_015488775.1. GTDB lineage: Bacteria > Campylobacterota > Campylobacteria > Campylobacterales > Sulfurimonadaceae > WFNF01. The sequence goes on along the minus strand of WFNF01000106.1, from coordinate 17,885 downwards.
CCTCTTTTATAGTGCAAATATCTCTTTTAGTGCCATTTTTAAAAATGTTGATAACATTATATAGAGTAACTATACTTCAAATATATTTTTTAAATCAAGGAAAATCTCATAAAGATTTTTGGATATATTTAACAAGTAATAGAAACTAAGAGTTTACTCTTTTAAGTTTATCTCATCCATTTCATAATTTATAACACAGTTTTTTATCATAGCTTTATCCCAAAAACCTTTTTTTTGTAATTTAGCTTCATATTGTGCATTTTTAAAAGTTTGCCTATATCTTTTATCATTAAAAAATGGTTTAACCTTTGCAAGTCCAATCTCAATAAGATACTCCGAATAAGATTTTCTACCTTTTATAAATATCATACATTTATCATCATGTACTTCAATATGATACAATTGTCTTGGTTCAAAAATATAATGTGCTATATTTTTTAATTTTGGATTATATATATAAAACTCATTTATACTTTTTCTGCACTCTTTAGATATATTTTTATCTCTATATAAGGTATCTACTTCTATAACACCATAATTAGTACATACAAAAGAGCTTGATTTATATCTAAAATGTAGTATAGAGTTAGACTCGACACTTAGTAGTTCTGCAATAAAAGGTTCAGAAGAACTCAAGTTTGCAAAAAAAAGTAAAATTAATATAATTTTTTTCATATTAAATTGTATCTAACCGATACTAAAAATATGAATGATTACAATTTAAAACTTATATTATCTATATTATCAGGGGTTATTTTTTCTTTAGTTATTATTATAGTTGCATTTATCTACCCCATAAAAGATAATAATATAAAAAGCTATGAACCACAAAAAAAAGATTTACATCTATTGGAACAAATTTCAAATCATGCTAAAAAGTAAAGAATAAATCTAAAACAATAACTTATGTGATAAGTATGTGATTATATTTTTATATACTTACAGTGTGTAAGTTATCTCTACCTTTAACTTCATTATTGATCAATTATTTTTTGATCTAATCTCCCATTTTGAAGCCTGTGTGGGCTTCAATGTTTCCATACAAACATCAACATATATTAATTTTAGTTTAATATAATATACTTTTATTTCAATACTCTATTTTAGAAAGATCAAAATGAAAAAATTTATATTAGCTACGGCTATGGCGTGTTCTTATCTACTTGCAGGAACATCCGTAGTACCGCACGACAAAAACTACTACACAAAAGATGTAAGAAATACACAGATTATTTATACTAAAGATAATAGACAAGATGCTGCTTATGTTGCAGATGTTGAAAAAGTTTTACAACCTATGTATGAGGAGTATTTTGGCTACAAAATGGATTCAACCCTTTATGTTGGATTAGTCTCTAGCAATAAACAAGTTGCAAACGGCTTTTCAACCCAATACCCTCTAAATAGACAAATGAATTTTATTGGTGGGACTCAGATTATTGATTATTTTTCAAACACATCTTGGTTAGATTCACTTCTTTATCATGAAAGTGCCCATAATTATCAATTAAATGTCAAAGATAATATTGTCTCTAAATCTGTATCTTATATTTTAGGGAATGGTGCTTTTATTTTTCCATGGATAACTGTACCAAACATATATACAAGTTCTTTTATGCTTGAGGGTAATGCTGTACTAAATGAATCGTGGCATGGCATAGGTGGAAGACTTTATAGTGGTAGATTTAAAGCTATAACTCTTATGCAAGCTCGTGAAAATCTACTTACACCACAACTTCAATATAATGAAACTTTAGAGTTTCCTTATCATGAGCATATGTATATTAATGGCTCTTATTATAACTACTACCTAGCTAAAACATATGGATTAAAAAGAGTAAATAGTTTTTGGAAAAACAATTCTCAAGATTGGACTCTACCACTTTATACTAATAATACTATGTATAAAAGTGTTGGTAAAGATTTTGAAGATACTATGGTAGATTTTCAACTAGAGATGCAAAATGAAGCTAAAAATATGGAAATTGTTCAAGGCAACACTATAGCAAAATCAAAATTTTTCAGTTCTTTAAATTCAGATAAAACTGAAATATTTTTCTTGAGTAATGAAAGTGGTTACGATGTACCTAAACTTGTAAAATTAAATAAAAACAATAAAAAAGTCACTGAAGAAACAAGAAGTTTTAGCTCAGGTAAAATAATTAAAAAAGATAATAAATATTATGTTCAGGGTTCAAGAAACTCAAACCCTTGGAGAATATATCAAGGTCTATTAGATGATAGTGCTATATTTTTAGATGGGACAAAATCAAAAATGGTTCAAGGCTATCTAACCAATGGAAAATGTGTATATTTTGATGTTAAAAGCTCTTACTATAAAGCTCAACTTTATATTGGTGATGAATATTATGCAACTGTTAATTCATCTGTATATATTGATAATCAAGACAATCTTTACTATTTTATACAAGATGGGAAAAAAAGAATTTTGTATAAAAATAAAACTCCACTTTTTAGCATCAAAAGCTACTATGCACTAGTAAGTGGAATAAACTCTAAGGATGATATATATTTTATATCTAACTCTAAGTATGGTTCATCTTTATATAAATTTGATGGTAAAAAAATATCTAGAGCAAGTGAGGCTGATAACATAATAGAAGCAAGACTTATAAATGATGATGAAGTTTTACTAGCAGCTGTAGATGCAAATGAGTATTATTATGATATAACAAAACTAAAAAATATAGATGAAGAACCTTATGAGGTTAAACTTTTTATGGAAGATGAACCATACTATAAAAAAGCGAATATCAGCAGAGATATCAACTATCAAGAAACTCTAGATTTAGACAACTCATACTACTCATTTTTAGATATGCACTATAGTGGAACAGATATAAATATAGGATATGATCAAAATGCAAGTTTTCAATACAATTTTAGAATAAGGTTTTCAGATCCACTTGATCAAAATACTTTTTCATTAGAATCCTCAAGAGATTTAAATGAAGTTGTTCAAGTTGGTGCTAGTTATCTAAATAATCAATATTTTTTAGAATATGCACTTAGTGCTTACGCAGTTGTAGATAAAAAAGATAATTCTACAGATATAAGAGACTATGGAGTATCTGCACAAGCTACTATACCATTGTTGCAACAAGGTTATTGGAATTCACAACTAAGCTCTATATACTACCAAGATTATGAGGTTGATACAAGAGACCCATTAAGTGTAGGTTTTAGTATAAGTAGATATGAGAAGTTTGGTGTAGGTTTAAGAGCAAATTCATTTTATGCTTTAAGTACCTATGCATCAAAAAATATCTCTGAAGATATAAAAAAATATACAAATTATGGTGCAAATATAATTTTACATCATGATCTATTTTTAGAGTCTTACCTTACATTAAATGCCAAATATGTATCTTCTAATGTTACCTTTAAGCCAAGAGATAGAACAAGAGGTATAAAACTTAGTAATATTCAAAGTGTACTTGATCCAACATCTATATCTATGCCAAATTCACTCTATATTGACTATCTTAATGAAGCTATAAAAGCTAGTGCAAAGTATGAGATGGCTTTTAATAACTCTCTGTATTTTTTCACTTTCCCAATCTCTATAAGAAGAGAGTCATTATATTCAAAATATAACTACTACAATCTATCCTATGTTCAGAACAATACAAAAGAGATAGCTAATGAATACACCTTAGGATGTATGTTAGAGATATTATTAGTAAATATATCACCACTACCTATAAATTTTGAATATACAATAAATGATAATCCAGATATTGCAGAAGAATCAAAATTTAATGTAAGTATAGGTGCAAGTTTTTAAGTATTGTGATAAAATGTAGCTTATGAAAATATTATTACTGTTTATAAGTCTATATCTTGGTTTATCAGCTGACACCTACTCCTTATCATGGAAAAATGATGTTTTAAGCGAAAGGGATTATCACTACTCTAACGCTTTAAACTTTACATATCTTTATGATGATATCTACTCTATCTCTATTGATCAAAGTATGTTCACTCCAAAGGATATAAAAACAGATATTGAACAAACAGATGATTTGCCATATCTTGCACATCTTAGTGTTCAACTTGCTTATAACGAAGTATATAAAGACACACTTAATAAAATTTATTTTACACTAGGTTATATTGGTGAAAATGCTTATGGACATTATGTTCAAAGTAAATTTCATGAGCTTACATCAAACCCACCACCAAAAGGTTGGAAAAATCAAATCGACAACACCTTTACCTACGCTTTTGGTTACACTATAGCAGATAAAACATATAAAGATAAATGGTTTAATTACTTTGAAGTTGATTGGGTAAACTCTAGTAATATTCAAATCGGTAACTTTTATACTGGTTTAGATATCTCTACTATATTTAGAATTGGTAAAAACTATGCTAAAAATTTCAATATTAACAACTCATTTTTAGGTGATAAAAATATAAATCTTGTAAATTTTTATCAAGAAAATAGAGATACTTTTGGCTACTCATTTAGTCTAGGTGTTGCAGCAAATTATGCATATTACTTTTTGCCACTAGATGTAGGTGTACATAATGTTAGCAATAACAACACAAACTACAGAGAGATTGCAGCATTAAGTCTTCTGTATCAAAACTTTGAATTTACCTTTTCATACCAAAATACATCAGCATTTATAAAAGAGTATCAAGAGAACTACCAATGGGGTGAAATAAGCTTTATGTGGGGATTTTAGAGATAAAGCTCCATAAAACAATACGTGTTATCTTTTGACCTTGAGTCATCTCAATTGTTTTAAAATCTTTAACTTTATGTTTTTTCAACTCTCTATAAATACTATCTAAGTTTTCTTTTTTAGAAACTAAGCTTGTAAAGTACTCCACTTGATAAGAAAAAAGTTTACTCTCTTTAATCATCTTAACTATAAAAGCAAGTTCCCCACCATCACACCACAACTCATTAGCTTTTCCACCAAAGTTTAATTTAACATCAGTTTTTTTGCCCTTACTCAAGTTTTTAATTTTTCTACTTGAGCCTTTTAGTGCATCCTCTTTTGATGAGTGAAAAGGTGGGTTGCACATACTAAAATTAAAAAAATCATCTTTATCTATAATCCCTTTAAATATATCACTAGAATTGCTTTGAAAACGACACTCGATTTTTTTTTGAAGTATAGAGTTGTTTTTAACAATATTTTTTGCATTAGTAAAAGCTACTTTATCAATTTCACTACCAACAAAAACCCAATTATAAACACTAACTCCAATCATAGGGTAAATGAGATTAGCCCCTACACCAACATCTAAAACCTTGCACATATCATCTTTCTTAACTAAGTCGCTAAGATAATGTATATAATCAGCACGACCAGGAATTGGTGGTGTTAAATAATCTTTAGGGATACTCCAAAACTTTATATTGTAATAATATTTTAAAAGAGCTTCATTTAAAGCTAAAACAGCGTCACTGTTTGAAAAATCAATACTTAAATTATTGTACTTGTTTAGCTTAACATAGCTTTTCAATCTAGGTAAACATTTGGCAAGTTGATCAAATGGATAATCTGTATTATGAAAACTTTTAGAGTGAAATCTTTTATAATTAGACATAATCAGATTATTAACATAGAGTCGCCATAAGAGTAAAATCTATACTCTTTGTTTATAGCTTCTTCATAAACTTTTAAAGTCTCTTCTAAACCTATAAACGAGCTAACTAACATAATCAAAGTTGACTTTGGTAGATGAAAGTTAGTCAATAGATAATTTACTCTTTTTGGAAGGTTATTTGGATTTAAAAACAAGTTAGCTTCACCATCTTTTTTTAAAATCCTAACATAATACTCAATAGTTCTAGTAGAAGTTGTACCAACACTCAAAAGCCTCTGATCAGAATTTATAATATCTAAAGCTTCATCACTCATATCATAATACTCAGAGTGCATAGGATGCTCAAGTATATCTTCACAATCAACAGGCTTAAAAGTACCAGAGCCAACATGTAGAGTTACAAAAGCATGTTTATGGTTTTTACATACATTTTCATAAAGTTCATCACTAAAATGCAAAGAAGCAGTAGGAGCAGCAACTGCTCCCTCTTGTGTAGCAAATACAGTTTGATAAGTTATATTATCATCATCAGTATCTTCTCTATCTATATAAGGAGGAAGTGGAAGATGCCCAATCTCATCTATAATTGGTAAGATCTCTTCAAATCTTGCTAATTTATTATTAATATAAAAATTAACAACCCTTGATCCATCTTCATTTAAAACCATAACCTTACAAGAGAGTCTTTGATCAAAAGAGATACTTGTATCTTTTTTAACACGACCTCTAATAAACACATTAACATTGTGTGCATCTAAAGCCTTATTTATTAAAACTTCATTTTTGCCACCACTTGGTTTTACCCCAAAAAGTCTAGCTTTAATAACCTTAGTATTGTTAAATATAATAGCACAATCTTTTGGTAAAAATTTTTCAATATTATAAAAAAATGTATGTATGATTGATTTGGTAGCTCTATCATAAACCAATAGTTTTGAGCTATCTCTTGGTGAAACTTGCTCTTTAGCTATAAGACTTGAAGGAAGTTCAAAGTCATAGCTAGATGTTTTTAGTGGGTCTAAACTCATGTAATTTTTTTATCGTTATCATCTTCAAAAAGTTCAGTTAACTCTTTTTTAAGATCGACCTCTTCATCATCATCGTCTTCACTATCATCCTCTTTAGGAGCAGGATTTACCATTTTAACTATACCAATAGATAAAATATAAAGTATAATAAGTGGTCCAGCCATAAGAAGTTGAGTTAAAACATCAGGTGGAGTAAGTAATGCAGCAACTATAAAAATAAGAACAACAGCATACTTAAAAAAGTCTTTCATATTTTTATCATCTATTAAACCCAAAAGAGCAAAAAAGTATGCAAATACTGGTAACTCAAAAGCTATACCAAAACCAAACATTATCTTTGTAAAAAAGCCTACATAATCCTCAATATTGATTAAAGGGGTAAACTTGAAACTACCAAAAGTGATTAAAAAATCAAAACCAAAAGGTGTTACTATATAGTAAGCAAAAGAAACACCCGTAATAAACATAACTGTTCCGCCAAAGATAAATGGTAACAACATCTTCTTTTCATTATCATAGAGTCCTGGTGCAATAAAAAGCCATATCTGAGCTAAAATCATAGGTAAACCTAAAATAATTGCAGAAAAAAATGAAACTTTTAAAGCAACAAAAAATGCTCCACCAACTTGACTTGTTGTAACCATACCATTTGCAGCATGCACACTCTTTTTACCAACAGATATAAGGGCATCATTAAGAGGTGCAACCATCCATTCTAAAATTGCTTCATGAAAAAAAAATGCTACAAAGAACATTACAAAAAGAGTTCCAACTGCATATGCCAATCTCTTTCTAAGTTCTACTAGGTGTGGTCTCAACTCATCAAACATCTTTATCCTCTATATCATCTTTTTCAAGTTTCTCTTTTTTAGACTTCTTTTTGAAAGTAACCTCTTCTATATCTTTTTCAGGTTCACTCTTTTTCATACTATCTTGATCAATAACTAACTCTTCACCCATATCAACCTTAGCTAAGTCTTTTATTTCATCAAGTTCATCATTAAGGTTATCTAAACTTGCCATAGATGTCAGTTCAGCTTTTGTATCCATAATCTCTTTTTTATACTTTAAAGCTTCTTGTTTAAGTTCACTTACATGCAACTCTTCTTCTATAGAATCTTTTGCTGTAGATATTGTGCTTTTTACATTTTTAAAAAACTTGGCAATTTCAACCATTGCTGTTGGTAGTTTATCTGGTCCTAAAAACAGTACAGCAATAACTGCAATAAATAAAATCTCGGTAAAACCCATTCCAAACATATATAGCCCTAAAAATTTTTTTCTTATTTTATCTAAACTTATCTAATCCAAGATAAAAAGAGAGAGTTCATCACTCAAAAGATACTCAGTATTATAAACTCTATCACCATTTTTAGATAATTTTTGCTCTTCAACTAAAATATTAACATTTTTCAATTCATTAACATTAAGTATATTTATATCAAAACCTATTTTACTTCTTAAACCAAGTAAAACTTTTTCAGATTTTATCTCATCTGAATTCAGATATTCTATCTCTAAAATATTTGGATTTTCTATATACTCTTCAATACCTTTTTGAGTATAAAATCTTTTATTTTCAAAAAAACCAACTGCTCCAGCACCAATTCCAAGATAGTTTTTATATCGCCAGTAACCCATATTGTGTTTAGAGTTATACGAACCAAAGTTAGATATTTCATATTGATCAAAGCCATTTTTAATTATGCTAGAAAATAAAAAGTTTGTAATCTCTTCATTTTCAACACTTACTTTTGGAGTATTAAAAAACTTAGTATCTTCCTCAATAGTTAAAGAATAAGCACTAATATGATTTATAGGTAAAGTAAACGCAATTTCTAAATCATTTTTTATAAGTTCAAGTGTATCACCTTCAACATTATAAATTATATCAAGTGAGATATTTTTAAATTCTATTGATGATGCATTATTAATAGCATCAATAGCTATTTTTGAGGTGTGTGCTCTATTTAAAAATTTTAATTTTTTATCATTAAAACTTTGAACACCAAAACTTAAACGATTTACTCCCAGCTTTTTCATACCTTCAAGCCACTCTAAACTTGCACTATTTGGGTTTACTTCACTAGTTATTTCAGCCCCATCTTCAAGATAAAAATGTAAAAAATCAAATATCTCTTTATATAAATCAGCACTAACAGTTGAGGGAGTCCCTCCACCTATAAACAAAGTTTCAATAGAATTTTCTTTTAAATCATACTTTTCAACCTCAGTTTTTAACTGATAAAAAAGAGCTTTCATATAAGTTTGTTTAAGGTGAAATCTGTCTGTATATGAGTTAAAAGAGCAATAGTGACATTTTGAATCACAAAATGGGATATGTATATATAATAGCAATTTTTTAAATCAAACTAAGCATTAAGCCTAGTTTTTTGCCACTTTCAAATCTGGAGTAGTTGGAATTTTTTCTTTTGATTTTGGTATTTCACCTTTTTTTGCACTTAGCTTTGTAGTATCAGTATCTCTTTTAAGTCTACTTTCACCCTCAAAAACACCATTTTGTTCAATTATAAATTTTGCTGCTAAAACAGAACCACTTACAGTTCCACTAGATTTTATCTCTATACGTTCTGCTTCTATACTTCCCTCTATTAAGCCCTGAACTACTAAATGTTCAGCTTTAATTTCACCTTTTATATGACCTTTTGTACCAACAGTTATCTCTTTATCAGAGTTTATTGTTCCCTCGAAATCTCCATCAACGTAAAGGTTACAAGATAATTCCATCTCACCTTTTATTGAAGAACCTTCTGTGATGATAGTGGTGGAGTCGTTACTAACTTTTCTAGTTTTGCTTGTTGTTGTATTTTTGTTTTGTTTGTTATTGCTGCTACTAAAGATTGCCATGGTATGTTTTTTTCCTTTTTAAATATGTCATTATAGTTTGTAATATTCCACTTAACAAACCAAAATGGGTTTAATGCTCTTTGCAAAAATCTAACTTCATAATGAAGGTGAGGTCCGTTACTCATCCCACTATTACCCGTATAACCTATAAGATCACCCTTGTGAACGAATGTACCAGATTTAACCACTACTTTACTTAGATGTCCATAATATGTTCTAAAACCATAATTGTGAGATAAGATAATAAGCCTACCATACCCACTTCGTTTATGAAGACCTGCCCATTCAACTACTGCATCCGCAGTTGCTCTTATCTCAGTATTCATTTTAGCTCTCATATCTGTGCCTCTATGAAACTCTTTTCGATTTAAAGTTGGGTGAATTCTATAACCAAACTTAGAAGTTATACCATGATATGGAACTGGCGAACCACTTGGTATATATTTTAAAATTTTTTCACGCTCTTTTGTTGACATATTTGCTATTTCGATACGTTCTAAAAGTGGATAACCCTCATTTGGTCTAAGACCTATCGATTGTTCAATATCATTTAATTTATCATTAATCTCTAATAACTCTTTTTGTTTAGTCACTAGAACCCTACTCGCTTCTTTAGTTTGAGAAAGTAACTCTAGATTTTTATCGCTCTGTAATTCATAAGCATTTTCTAAACTAGCCTTTTTTACACTTATAACATTTAATGAATCATTTAAGTATATAATAATTCCAGTACCAATAATAAAAGTACTTCCTATTGCTAAAAGAAAATATAACAAAAACTTTTTAACTATAGAGTGAGCATTAAACTGCTTTACTCCATCATCATCATGTATAGTTATCGTAAATCTGTTTTTCATTGAAACACTCCATAAACACTTGAACAACACTAAATGAACCAAAAACAAGGTATTCATCTAGCATATTTACACTCACAAAATTTTTACAAACTATATCTAAGTCAAGGCACACATCCCTGATTTTAGATGGCAATGCCATACGATCATTTTTTACATCAATTAGATGTAACTCTTTGATAATAGGCTTTAGATTACCAAGTATCTTGTTAAAATCTTTGTCATTATAGCTATTATAAACCAAAATTATCTTTTTATCTTGATAATATCTCGCAATAGCTTCACTTGCTAACTCATTATGTCCAACATCAACACATATATTTTTACTAATTTTGCTAAGTCTGCCAAAAATTTCAAAATCTTTGAAACTATCTAATGAGTATATAACACCCAAGCTTTTTAAAGCAGCTATACTTAAAAGTAAGTTTTCATAGAAAAAATTACTTAAGGTTAGATATTGTTTTACTTTATCAGCTATTACATAATCGTCATTAGTAAGCATTTCTTGAACAGTATTTCCATTAAAACCCATACTTATAGATAAAGTGTTAAAAATATCATCAACCTCTTTATATTTTTGCAGTCCTAAAATTGCTTTTGATTTAGTAGCTTTTATTTTTGTTGTAGCTATTTGCTTAATATTATCACCCAAAAAATCTGTATGATCAAAGGCTATAGGAGTAAAAAGGTTTAACTCTACTTCAAAAACAGAAGTAGCATCTCTCTCTCCGCCAAGACCTGCTTCAAGAACAAGGTACTCACAATCTTCAAAAACAAATGCACTCATAAGTGTTATATACTCAAAATATGATAGAGACTCTAAATCTTCTTTATTTAAAAGGGAGTTTAATTTACTAGAATTTCTTTCCAAACTTTCATCTAAAACATCAGATCCATCTATCCAAAACCTTTCGTTTAACTTAGATATATGAGGGGAGGTAAAATGTCCTGTTTTAGCAATTTTACTCAAGGCAGTTGCTAAAAATCTTCCAGTTGTACCTTTTCCATTTGTTCCAACTATATGTATGATTTTAGATTTTGGAAGTTTATCTTTAAGTTTTGAGTAGATATTTGGCATTCTATCATAGTCGATTTTTGCATAAAAAAGTGGTTTTGAATCTAAAATATTACTAAGGGACAATTTTATCTCTTCCACTATTTTTAGCTTCATAAAGTCTATCATCTGCTTTTTTAAGTGTTTCTTTTAAAGATGAAAAGTTTGATCTTTGTGCCACTCCACCACTTACACTAACTTTTATTCTTTGATTTTTATACATAAATTTTGTTTTTTTAACTTTTTGTCTTACTTTATTTGCAAAGATGATTCCACCCTTAAGTTCGGTGTGAGTTAAAAGAACTAAAAACTCTTCTCCACCATATCTACCAACTATATCTACCTCTCTTGAAGTATTTTTAATTATTTTTGCAAAACCCTTTAAAACTGCATCTCCACTCTCATGACCATAAGTGTCATTTACATCCTTAAAATGATCTAGATCAAACATAACCAAGGAGTAAGTTTTAGCATATCTTTCAAACTCTGCATCTCTTTGGTGTAAAAACTCATCTAAAGCTCTTTTATTATAAAGTTTTGTTAAAAAATCTTCACGACTTAGCTCTTGTGTCTTTTTCAACTCATCTTCTAATTTAGATATTTTACCACTTAATTCTATAACTTCACCATTTCTTTTTTTTAGATTGGAAGATAATTCACTAGTTTTTTTCTCTAAAGATGTAGCGATAACATAAAGTTTTTTATGCGCACTTTTAAAATCAACCTCTTTTGTCAAATCGTAAGCTTCAAGGGCAGATTTTACTTTTTTAATCTCTATATTTGAGCTATCTGATTCTTCAATTAAATCAGCAAGTTGATGAGATAAATTTTCTATAAGTTTATCAATATTTAGTATCATCTCTTTCAAAGAATTTTTATCTAAAAGTATTCTAAGTTTTATAGCTTTCATAACATCATCTTCCATTGCACTAGATGTTAGATACTGAGCACTATTTTTGATTTTACTTGAGAGGTCTGCTAAATCATCATTTATAGCACTTGCTATAGATGGAGTTAATGAGATACTTAACATTTTAGCAACTCTACTTAGATCTTCACCCTTTTGATCAGAGCTAAATGATTTTAAAGTTTTTTCTAAATCTGTTTTATCATAAGATGTTTGAGGTTTTAAAACATCTAAAAAAGTATCATCATAAGATGTTATAAAATCTATCCATAAACTAACTAAAGATTCTATTTGAGATATAGAAGCACCATTTTTAATAATATCTAAACTTGAGTAGGCAAGACTTGAAGCTTTTTTATTGTGAAGGGCATCTATACTTTTTAAAACAGTTCTAAAAAGAGCCTCATACGCTTTTAATCTTCCAGATGCTTCACTCGGATTTGTTCTGTTAAGTGAAGAGATAACATACCTCATCAGTTCATTTGTAGATGAGATATTGTACGCTTTTATCTCTTGTTGATACTTCTTATCTAGAAGATTTAAAAAACGCTCAATTGAGCAATCTTCAACAATAACTCCTGCTTTTTTAGCCTCTTTACAAAAAGCTTCAGTATAAAAGTTTGGAGTAAGTATTTTATCTTCTGCTCTTAAACGAGCAATAGTTTTTTTTATTATCTCGTTTATCTGCATTTTAACTCTCTTTTAAAAGTCTTGTAGCTAAGTTTGCTACATAAGTTGGTGTATCTTTTTTTGTTGCTTTGTGTACTCTGTTTACATGATCTTCTAAAAGTTTTTGATTGTTTATAATACGCGACTCTTTAGACTTAATCTTTTTATATGAACCATCACTAAGTAGCTCATGAGATAGCTCATTATCTGCTAATTGAAGTTGTAAGATTCTTAATGCTTTATCTTTAATCTCTTCATTATCAAGACCTGTTAAAAGTTCAACACGTCTAAGTAAGTTTCTAGGCATCCAATCTGCACTAGATATAAAAACTTGTGGAGTAGAATGTTTAAAATAAAAAGTACGTGAGTGTTCAAGATACTTACCTATGATAGATATAACTCTTATATTTTCACTAACACCCTCAATACCAGGTTTTAAACAACAGATACCTCTGATAATTAACTCTATTTTCACTCCAAGATTTGAAGCTTTATATAGTGCTTTTATCACATCGTCATCAACTAAAGAATTCATTTTTGCAATAATATGTCCATCTCTACCTTTTCTAGCCTCATTTTGGATTAAAGAGATAATTTTAGGCTTGATTTGAGTTGGCGCCATATATAATTTATTTAATTTTCCTTTTTTCGAAAATCCAGTTAAAAAGTGAAAAAATCTAGTTAAATCATTAGTGACCTCTTCCCTACTCGTCATATATGACATATCTGTATATATTTTTGAAGTTGCTGGGTTATAATTACCAGTTCCTAGATGTGCATATTGTTTTAAAATTCCATTTACTCTTTTTGTAATTAAAGTAGCTTTAGCATGAACTTTAAAACCTTTTATTCCATATATAACATGAGCTCCAGCTTTTTCTAGTGCCTTTGCCCAAATTAGATTATTTTGTTCATCAAATCTAGCTTTAAGTTCAACCATAACCGTAACTTGTTTTCCTGCTTCTGCTGCACTCATTAAAGCTTGAACAATTATAGACCTAGAACCTGAACGGTAAAGTGTCATCCTAATAGCAACTACATCAGGATCAATTGAAGCAATTTGAATTAGTTTAACTACAGGTTCAAAGGAATCATAAGGATGGTTAAGTAAAACATCTTGTTTGTCTAAAACTTCATATAAATCATCATTTGTATCTAAAGGTGGTAAGTTTCTAGGTTTAAAAGGTGGTATAAGGAGATGAGCAAAATCTTTATTTCCAACAACTTGCCAAAGTGAACCAAGGTTTATAAAAGTATGAAATTTATATATATCATCATGATAAACATTAAGATTACGATTTAGAAACTCTATAAGGTCGTCATCAGCTAAAGCACCTAACTCCAAACGTACCATTTCACCCTTTTTACGAAGTTTTAAGCCCTCTTCCAGAATCTCCATAAAATCATCTGCTTCCTCCTCTTCTATCTCAAGGTCAGCATTTCTTGTAACTCTAAATGATGAGTACTTATCTAGTATGTAACCAGGAAAAAGGTCATTAACATGCTGTGCTACAACAGTTTCTATACTAACAAAGTAACCACTCTCTAACTCAACAAAACGGGGAAGTACACGAGGTATCCTTATAATACCGTGTCTAACCACATTTTCGTCTTCACTATCTTTTAGTTTTACGATAAGACCAAAACTAAGATTATTAAGATTTGGAAAGGGATGAGTTGCATCAACTGCAATAGGAACTATAACTGGATATATATTTGAGTAAAAGTACTGATCAAGTTGTTTTTGAGCTTCATCGTTAACATCACGGTATTTTTTTATAAAAACACCCTCTTTATCTAAGTTTTTTTCTATAGAGTTTAAGCAGTGTTCAACAACTTGTTGCTCTTGATGCAAGTACTTTCTTATCTCACGCAATTGCTGTAAAGGTGTAAGCCTGTCTGCACCTGAAACTATAACACCTGCTGTAAAAAGTTTTTTAAGGCCAGCAACTCTAATCATGTAAAATTCATCTAAATTAGTTCCATAAATAGCCAAAAATTTCAAACGTTCAAGTGAAGGGAGGGACTCATCTTGGGCTTGTTTTAAAACTCTAGTATTGAATTGTAACCAAGACAATTCACGATTATTATAATATTTTGGGTCTTTAAGATTTAACATATATTTCACTTTATATTATTTTCAATTTAATGTGATTATATCTAAATAAAGCAAATCAAAATTTTGACGATATACATACTAGAAAACATGTACATAAAATTTACACATATAAAGGGCATCTCTAAAGTGTAAATTCACAAAAAGGATTTTGTCATGAATGTAAATACATCAAATTTAAACACAAGTTTAAACTATTCAAACCTTAGTATAAAACAAGAAAAAGCTGAAGGTATTATAAATAATTTACCTACAAAGATAGAGTCTTCATCTTTTAAATTTTCTTCTATTCAAGTTGATTTTCAAAGTTCAAGTATAGAAAATAACTTTCAAAAAAACTATGAGGAGTTTCAAAACTTTTTATCAGATGTTGGATACAGTGGAAAACCTATAGCAACACTTAACAAAGATGAAGCCTCACAATTAGTAAGTGAAGATGGTCTTTTTGGAGTAAAACAAACAAGTGAGCGTATAGCAAACTTTGTTTTATCAGGGGCAGGAGATGATAAAGATATGCTTTTAGCAGGAAGAAAAGGCATCATACAAGGTTTTAAAGAGGCAGAATCTATGTGGGGTGGAAAACTTCCAGATATCTCATACACAACCATAGATAAAGCAGTTGAGATGATAGATAAAAGACTTCAAGATTTAGGTTTTAGTGTCTTAGACGAAAAGATATAAAATCAAAAAAGTTTTTATAGGTGTGGATTTAGCTTGGGGAGATAAAAACCATTCTGGATTTTGTGTTATAGATGAATGTTTAAATATTTTAGAGATATCTTTGGTCTTAGAAACAGACACTATAATTAAAAAAATTTTATCTTACAAAGATAAACATAGTGTCTTTTTAGGAGTTGATGCTCCTTTAAAAGTTACAAATGAAACTGGAAATAGAGATATAGAAAAATCTTTTATAAAGGATTTTGCCAAACACAAAATCTCTATGTTACCAGTAAACAGAACACTCTTACTTAAAATGTTTAAGACTATAAAAGGTGAAGATATACAAAATGAACTTACTTATAATGGTTTTAGTTTTAACCCAAATAGTGAGTATTTTATGAGCGAAGTTTATCCACACTCTAGCTTGGCAGTACTTTTCAATAATTACAAAATTATTCCATACAAAAGAAAAAAAGGTAGACTTGTAAAAGATATAAAAAATGCTTTAGATATATATAAAAACTATATGTTTGAAACATTAAACCATCATATATTCTTTGATCAAGAGATATCAGAATTACAAGGTCAATCTCTAAAAGATTATGAGGACAAGATTGATGCATTAACCTCAGCATACACAATGTACTTTTTTAATCTTAATCCACAAAGATGCAAAATATATAAAAGTAAAAATGAAGCCATATTTATAACTCCAATCTTATAATTTAACTTTACACTTTATCACAAATTGATTTGTGATAAAGTGTTATTTATATAATATTAACCAAGTTGTAGCTATACTTCAGTATGAAAAAATTAATATTACTTTTTATAATAATTATACCACTGTTTTCAAAGAGTATCCCATACCCCATAACTGATCAGATTGTATCTAGTAAAATAAAGATTATTGATTCTAAAGAGTTAAAGTTTAAAGCTTTAAAAGGTATAAAATTTTCGGAAGTTTCTGATTTAGCATATTCACATAAAAGAGGTCTGTACGCACTAAGCGATAAAGGTTTTTTATATAGATTGCATCTAAAGATATATAAAGATAAAATTGACAAAGTTAAGCTAAAAAAAGCTTTTACACTTAGAGATAAACATAAAGAGAACTTAGGAAAAGAGCATAAAGATTCGGAAGGTTTAACAATATATGATGATAAACTCTATATCTCTTTTGAAAAAAAAGTTAGAGTTGAAGAGTTCACATTTAATGGCATAGCAATTAAAATTGAACCTATACATATCTCATTAATGGATATTAAAAATTATAAAGCAAAAAACAAAGCCCTAGAAGCATTAGCCTACCATCCAAAACTAGGTCTAATAACAACTCCAGAAGTACCACTATTTGATCAGAAGTATCATACACTTTATACAAAAAACAAAACATTTAATTTTAAACAAGATGCAAAAATATCGGCAATAGAGATTATAGATAAAAACACTTTATTGGTACTAGAACGTAAAAAAAATAATAATAATTTATACACTGTGTTTTTAAAAAAAGTCTACATAAACAAATGTAAAAATGATTTATGCAAATCAAAAATGATTTTAGAACTTAAAAATACTCAAAATTTTGAAGGTTTAACAAAAATAGAAAAAGATAAATATCTAATGATTAGTGACGATGCAGGTAAAAAAAAGTTTAAAACAGTACTACTTTTAGTAAAAATATAATTTGTCAAAAGCAAAGTTTAATAGATATAAAGCTAGAATCTCAATCTTATTTATCTATGCGACCGTGGTGGAACGGTAGACACGCGGGCTTGAGGGGCTCGTGCCGCAAGGTGTGAGGGTTCAAATCCCTCCGGTCGCACCATTTTAGAGCTTTGAAGAGCTTCTAAAAAATCTTTCTTTTATAAAAAATTAAAATCAATTATTAAAAATAGTTATACTTCTAAAATTACTCTAAAATACGCTTATGTATAAAGTTGTGTGTCAAGATGTGCAATACTATACACAAATCAAGATAAATGGTTAAATATGGATAAATTAGACGTAAGCACCAAGTAAACACCATCTTGAAAAGTAAATAAAATTAAAAATCTACACTATTTTAAAAGTCCTAATTGAGGGCTATTTAGCTAAAATATTTGTATGAAAGAGACAGCAGTCACAACAGAATCTT
>WFNF01000105.1 GCA_015488775.1 Helicobacteraceae bacterium | reverse complement strand
TCTAAAAACCCTAGTGCCCCTCAGCATTACATAGGAGTTTACAATCAAGGCAATCTTTTGCACCCCAAGGGCATTTTGTCGCTACGCTCGGGCACAGACCTAGCCAAAGCTAAGTCAAAAAAGATTAACGCGGAGTGTAAGCTCCTATGTAATGCCCAAAGGGATGGATAAAAAAAGCGATATTTCATAAAACTTTTAATCGCCATAGCTACGGCTATGACTCATAAAAGCTTTTACAAAATCTCATCTTTTTTTCTTCCCTCTGAGTGGTACTAGGGTTTTTAGAGGTGCCCTATATTAAATCACATATTTTGGCTTTTAATTTTTCAAATTCATCAGGATTTAGCTTTGTGATTACACCTTTATCTAAGTGTATGCGTTTTATATCAAGGGTACAGAGCCAATTTGCAACTATAAAACTTTTCTCTTTTAAATTGTCTCTTGGTAAAATTTCAATTTTATACTCAGTTTGAATATCTTGCGTTGAAAGTGGGACTACAAGTACAGATTGGTATCTGCTTACCTCTAATGATCTATTTAAAAAATTATTTTGTAAAATAACAGCAGGTCTAACTTTTCCAAACTCACTATTATATTTTTTTGCAAAATCTACAAGATAAACTTCGCCTTGTTCTATCATATTTTATCTCCAATATCACTTACAATATTTTCAAGTATTTCAGGATGTTCACTCTTAAGTAAACCCTGATTTCGTTTAAGCCACATTTGATACTCAATCTCTTTAATTGCATCATGCAAATATGACTCATAACTTGCTGGTATAACAATGCTTTTAAGTTCATTTTTTCTTTTATCTTGAACATATATAATCTCATTAGCATCACTAATAATTTTAGGATACTTAGCTATTTCATTTACTGCTACTATCATACTGCTTCCTTTATACATATAATAATACACATATAATAATATATAACTTAAAATTTGGGTTTAAAAACTATACTCAACACTTAATGAGTGAGTTTGAAATGGCTCAACTTTTACCTTATCATCAAAAGCATTTGAGCTCTCAACACAAACAAAAGTTTTATAATCACTTAAATCATCCATACTCTTACATACACCCTCCCATGGGTTCCAAACAACTATAGAGTTTGAGCCTTTTGTATCTATCTTTATAACTCTTTTTTGATCAGATATCTCTAAGGGGTAAGTTACATCTTGATAGACTCTATCTACCTCATTTTTAAACTCTATATCTTCATTTTGTATGTTGTTGTATGTTTTATCTACATTATCAAAATAGACTTTTTTATCTAAACCTTTTACCTTAGTGTTAGAGATATCATCTACTAAAAAGTAGCTGTGTAGAGCTTGGGTTATGGTAAACTCTTTTGTATCTAAGTTTTTTGTATTTAGCTCGATTTTTAGAGTCTTGCCTATATAAAAAACAACTTCTAACTCAAAACTAAAATCAAAATAAACCCTGCTTTTTGGAGTATCACTTAAAACAAAACTCACCTTAGTGTATGAGTTATCTAGCTCTACAAGCTCTTTAAACTCAAACATAGAGTCTCTTGCAAAACCGTGTTTAAAGTCATAATTTTTATTTACCCCAAACCAAGGCCAACAGATAGGGGTACCACCCCTTATAGCTTTATCTTTTTTAAAAAGTGCACTCTTGCTTAAAAAAAGTAAATCTTTATTTTGAGAGTTTTTAAACTCAAATATATGTGCACCTTGCAAGGCTATCTTTGCACTAGCGTAAGCGTTTTTAACCTCAACATACTCTAACTCATCAATCTTTTTCAAACTCTAACTCCTTAACAATATACTTAACATCTACACTATTTTTTATATGTTCACTAAACTCATCTATACTTTTTTCTTTATAGGTTTTAAAAGAGTAAGGTTTATACTCTTTAGATATTTTACTAAAAACAAACTCTCTAAAGTTATCATTTTCAAATATGCCGTGTAAAAAAGTACCCATATAGTTATCTTTTATATTATACTCATTTTTTGATTTTGCGTAGTGGATCTCATAAGCTTCTAACTCTAAGTTAAACTGAGTATAAACCCCTTTTTTAACACATTTTTTATCTTTAAACACCACATCAGCATCAAAAAAACCAAAACCAAACTCATCTTTATCACTCTCTATATGTTGAGGGTCTAAAATCTTAGTGTGCATCATCTCATACCCACCACATATACCAAAGACTAAGGTTTGTGTGTTTTGTATGTAATCATATATGCCACTGCTTTTTAAAAACTCTAAATCCTCTACAACCCTTTTAGTTCCAGGTATTATTATCATATCTGAGCTACTTAAATGTGACAAAGTATCTGTAAATATCAGCTCTATATTCTGATCAGAAACCAAGGGTTCAAAATCTGTAAAGTTTGATATATGTGGCAGTTTGATAACACTAACTTTAATTGGATCTTTTTTAAAAGTTTGTGAGTAGTTTTCTAAAGATTGCATATCTTCAAAACCAAGATTAAAAGTTTTATACGGAACTACACCTAAAACCTTTAAACCAAAATCTTTCTCTATAATGTTTACTCCATCATCAAAAAGTGTAATATCTCCTCTAAATTTATTTATAATCACACCTATTACATTTTTTTGTAACTCTTTAGGTAAAAGATTGTAAACACCATATATAGATGCAAAAACTCCACCTCTTTCTATATCTGCAACAAGGATTATTTTAGTATTAAACTCTTTAGCTATATATATGTTTGAGAGATCTTTATCCATTAAATTTAACTCAACAGGACTACCAGCACCCTCAGCAACTAAAAATTCAAACTCCTCAAGCAAAGAGTTAAAAGAGTTTTTTACAAATGGTTTTAACTTATCTATATCTCTATAGTACTCCCTAACATCTTGTTGTGAGACCTCATAACCGTTTATAAGAACTGAAGCTGAGTTTTTTTGACCTGATTTTAAAAGAATGGGGTTAAATCTGTTTGAAATTTTTAAGCCTATAGAACTTGCACAAAAAGCTTGGGGTATAGCTATCTCCCCACCATCATCACAAACTAAAGAGTTGTTTGAAACATTTTGAGCTTTAAAAGGTGCAACTCTTAAACCCATTGAGTTAAATATATGTGTAATAGCAAAAGATATAGTTGACTTTCCAGCATCACTACTAGAGCCAAAAATACTTAAAGAGTGATACTTTTTCATCTAAAAGTAGTACTTCAAATCAAATGTCAAAGTTTGTGTTTCACCCAAAAGATTGTAAGCTGTTTGGGTGTTTTTACTTGGCTTTATGTAGGAGTATGCTGTTTTAAACTTTAAAGAATCAAAAAATCTTGTTTCATACTTAAAACTATAAACCTCTTCGCCATACTCTACATCTGCTATAACTCCAGCAACTATATTTGAGTCATCTGTATCGTTGAAACTATATCTTACACCTAAAAAAAGATCATTTTGATATATCTCAAAAAGTTGTAAATCTGTAAATTTATTATCTTCAAAAGTTGTGTAGTAGTAGTACTCACCAATTAAACCTAAGTTTGAGTCCAAATTAAAGATATTGTTAAAAGTGTATTCAAAACCTAAACCTAAGTGCATATAGTTTGAGATATATTTTGAGTCAATAACATCTGTATATAGTGCTTCAAGTTTATATAAAGTGTTATCTACAAGCATTGTGTTATAGCTTATGATTTTATTTACCAAGTAAGTATGCTCATTAAAAGTTGTAGGTAAACCTTGTTCAAGTGTAGAGAAATCATCTGGAAGAAAGTATCTTTGGGAGTCATAACCATGTTGCAAGATTAAACTATAATCTAAAGCGTTTTCCCACTGTGTTGAAGCAGAGTATTTTAGATAAAAAGTTGGATAAAACAGTGAGTTATCACTTTTTAGTTCACTATCGTAACTTATGAAAGATGGTAAAAAATAAAATTGGTAGGCTTGTCCTGCCATATATTGTTTATCTTCATAAAGCTTTGCAATTAAAGATAGTGTGCCATCATCTGTGTAGTAGTCGTACTCTAAAAAGTAAGAGCCTAGTTTTTCATTATCACTTGGTTTATTTCTAAACTCTCTTGCATTAAAAACATCAGATATATTTTTTGCCTCTAATGCACCCCAGAACTTTATAGCTTTTCCACCCTCCACCTTAAAGTTATCACTCTCATACTCCAAGTAAGCCTCATCAACTCTAGCAAAGGTTCTATCTGTATGTTTACTCTCATCTTCAACTAAATCATAATAAGCCTCTTGAGCGTAAAGCTTAGTATAAGCCTTAAAATCATCTTTTGTATATGTAAACTCCAACTCTTGATTTGTTGTAAAAGAGTTTGAGTTTTTACCTTTTTTAACATTTGGAAAAAAGTCACTAATTAGACCAAAACTAGCATCAACCTCTAAACCCTCAGCCACAAGTGTAGTAAAAAAAATAAAACAAATTAAAATATATCTCATAACTATCTTTTTAAAACTCTTTTATGAAAGTCTTTATCTTTAAGACCAGTTTTAATCTTTTGATCAGACCATACAAGTATAGTGCCTTTGTCATTTTGAACATTTTTCATGCTAATCTTTCCAACACGCCAAACACCATCAATTTTTATATAGTCATCAAAAGTAGAAACCTTAAGTAAACGTTTTTTAGTATCATAATACTCAACTTTTTGGACTAAAAATGATTTTGTATCTATATAAGAGATTTGTTTAGAATATGCAGAGTTTTTTGACTTTGGGGTTCTTGTTCCTACATAAACATCATGACCATCTAGTTTTTCAAGCTTTGCATCGCCACTATAATTATATTTTTTCATATTAAAAGAGGCTAAATCTTCATAAGAGAACTCACTACCCATAAAAGAGCCCGACTTGTTTCTACTAGCTATACGTTTTACACGCTTTAAAGCAGGAAGATAAAGCCACTGGTCATCATCTTTATTTATATGTTCATACGATAAAAACTTTGTACCCTTAACATCTCTTGGTGTTAAAAATGTCATTAAAGACTTATCACCATCAGGCTTTTCAAGTATTTGCATCTTCATAGTTCTTATAGATGTATCTCCAGAAGAGTTAATAAGGGTCATCTTCATAGAAGATGAAGCATCTTTATATCCACGCATAACCTTATCTGCATTTATAGCCACATTTAGGTTTGACATAGCCATACTTGAACTCACACAAAAAGCAAATAGCAAAACTTTTTTCAACATTTTAAATCCTTATATTATAGAGTAAACCTCTAAAATTTTGTTTATCATATCATAAGTTAACACTGTTAACTTTAAAATTATTTCATATTTAATTTATTTGTTGTTTTCCACACAATACCTACACATTTATTTTTTATAATACTCCTATCAAAGAAAAAAAGGAGATATTATGTCATTTAATAAAATCACAGTATCTGATGTAATGAAAGCTTATTATGACAAGAGATTAGATTTCGATGAAGCGATGGAGTTACTAAAATCAATGGAAGCAGGCAGAATAGTTAAACGCCTAGAAAAAAAGATAATGGTAAAAGAATGAAACATTCATATTTAAATAAAGCCAAGATAGATCTTGCTCTAATCCATAAAGAGATAACTTTACAAGAAGCTATTGAGCTTTTAATTGTTATAGAAAACTATAAATACACTAAAAAGTTATATTAAAAGTCAACATCTCCCCAAAATTCGTCAAAATCTAAATTTGTTTGGGAGTTTTCCTCTGTAGCACTTTTTTCTAGTAACTGTTTATTTAACTTAATAAAGTAATCATTTAAGGCTTCATCAAGAAGTTGGGATGGAGTTTGCTTTAAAAGTTCGCTATAAGCAGTTATCTTATCTACAGTGCCCTCTTCAAGTGTAAAATCAATTTTTAAACTCATATTTTTCCTAATTATATTATGCTTAAATTATATCATTTTAAAAATTGTTTTTTGTTTTTATTGTATAATATTTTAAATAAATTTAAAAAGATGAATCATGCCATATAGACTCTATGACTTAAAAAAACATAATTCAGGTTTACTTGACCTTCTTACAGAACATCTACCAGATATGTTGTGGGTAAAAGACTTAAATGGCAAGTACCTTTATGTAAATAAAGCTATATGTGATGGTCTTCTTATGGCAAATGATACAAAAGAACCATTAGGTAAAGACGATGTTTTTTTTGCTTTAAGAGAGCGTAAAAAACATAGTGATAAACCTAATTGGCACACTTTTGGAGAGCTTTGTTTTAACAGTGATCAAGTGGTTATTGATAATGATAAAGCTATGAAATTTGAAGAATATGGTAATGTAAAAGGTAAACTTTTACATCTTGAGGTTTATAAGGCTCCTTTTTACGATGAAAATGGAAAAACAATTGGGACAGTTGGTACTGGACGTGATATAACTCAACTTAAAAATATACAGTCAAACCTTGAGAAAAGTCTAGAAGTTTTAAAAATTCAAAGTGAACAATTAGAGTTTCAAGCTAATCATGATGCTTTAACCTCTCTTCCAAATCGTGTTTTATTTATAGATAGATTAAATCAATCTATAAAAATTTCAAAAAGGGATAAAAATTCTATAGCCGTTTTATTTATAGATTTAGATAATTTTAAAGAGATAAATGATTCGCTAGGACACCATGTAGGTGATCAAATTCTTATTGAGGTTAGCAAAAGAATGCATTCAAAAATGCGTTTATCTGACACCTTATCTAGGTTTGGTGGAGATGAATTTGCCATAATTTTAAATCAAATTGATGATAATGATAACATTGCAAATATTATTGTAAATGGGATGAAAAGTTTTAAAGAACCTTTTATTATAGAGGAACATACCTTGCACGTATCTATGAGTGTAGGAATATCTATCTATCCATATGACAGTGCAGATGCAAATGAACTCCTTAAACATGCAGATGCTGCGATGTATAAAGCAAAACACAGTGGAAAAAATCGCTATAGCTTTTATAATGAAGATATGACAAAAGAAGCTAGTAAAAAAGTTTACATTGAGACAGAACTTCACAAAGCTTTTAAAAATGATGAACTTCTTGTTTATTACCAACCTCAAGTAGATGCCATAGAAGATAAAATTATTGGAATGGAAGCGCTTGTAAGATGGGAACATCCAGATATGGGTTTTATATATCCAGATGAATTTATACCCTTAGCTGAAAATATGGGACTAATAGTTGAATTAGATAAAATAGTGATAAAAAAAGCGATAGAGCAGTTTCAACTATGGTATAAAATGGGCTTAAATCCAGGAAAGTTATCTTTAAATCTTTCTATTAAACACTTAGAGGAGGAAGGTTTTATTAAGTATATCAAAAGCCTTGTTTCAGATAAATCTTTTTTTACTAAACTTGAGTTTGAAATAACAGAAACGCAAGTTATGCGTAATCCTACTCAATCTATAAACATTTTAAAAGATATTCATGATTTAGGAATAAGTGTAGCTATTGATGACTTTGGAACAGGATATTCTTCTCTTGCATATCTAAAACGACTGCCTATAAATAAGCTCAAAATAGACAAATCTTTTATAGATAACATTCCAAACAATCCAGAAGATTCTGCTATAGCTAAAACTATTATAGACTTATGTAGAAGTTTAAGTTTAGATGTTATTGCAGAGGGCGTTGAAAAAGAGGAACAAAAAGAGTTTTTACTAAACAATAAATGCCATAAAATACAAGGGTACTTATATTCAAAACCTATATCTTCACAAGATATGGAAATTTTATTAAATACTAAAAATAATTCTTAACATACAAGTAAAATTTTATTTATTATGTATATAATGTATAATAAATAATATGATTAAAGGTTTTATAGAATGAGTATCAAAAGTGTACATGCAAAACTTATTTCAATTATGTTGGTTGGTATAATTGCATCTATGATGTTTAGTGTTGTAGTAAATTCCACTTTTTCTAGCATTAAAAACATATATATGGAGTTAAACAATAGAGATTTACCGTATCTTCAAAAAGTAAAATTTTTAGATAAAAACTTTATTATAGAAAGAGTGCGTATTCTTGAGTCAGGTATAGAGGGTAAAAATGATTTAAGTGCTATTGAATCTGTTAACACCAAAATCAAAAATATATTTACATCTCTTTATACACTTACAAAACAATTTCCAAAAGATTCAGATGAATTTAAAAAATTAACACTTGCTCTACAAAATTTAGAAAAAAGACATAAAAATTTCCATTCTATAGGTTTATCTTTTCCTGAAATAATGCAAGAGATGCCTGAAGAGGGTAAGTTTGAGATAGAAGCGGTAAACGAGATGTATGCTCTTTTAAAAAAAGATATAGATACACTTATAACCTTAGTTGAAAAAAAACAAGAAACAAAATCACAAGAGATAATTGATGAGTTTAACAGCAAGGCTATTTTAAATATTTTTATGTTGATAGTTTATTTAGTTGTATTAATAATATTTACGCTTTTAATTATTAAAAAAATTAATTTTTCAATTTTATCATTTCAAAAATGGCTTAGTAAGCTAAATAATGAAAAAGATTTAACACTAGACTCCCCAAAAAATCTTGATAATGAGTTTGAGATAATTAGTAAAGATGTAAAAGATTTTTTAACAGAGATGGACTCTGCTATAGTAGATATTAAATCTGCTAGTGGCTACCAATCATCTTTATCGAACGCTTTAAATATTTTAACTCACCAATTAAGAGAAAAATTAAATACCTCAGATGAGATATCCCAAAGTACTATGAAAAATTTAGATGATATTAGAACACTTTTGGAAAAAAATGTTGAAAGTTCTGAAAAAATACTTTCAATAAACAATCAAAGTAGTGATGTCCTACACGATACAACTCAAAAAATAGATTCTATAGTTCAAAAGATATCTAACGCAGATGAAAACACTCAAATGCTTAATGAGGAGTTTGTAAATATTATTGCAGATACAAAAAATCTTAAAGATATTACACTAGTTATAAAAGATATATCTGATCAAACAAATCTTTTAGCATTAAATGCTGCCATTGAAGCTGCGCGTGCTGGTGAACATGGTCGTGGCTTTGCTGTTGTTGCAGATGAAGTTAGAGGTTTATCTGAGAGAACAAATAAAGCTATTGGTGAAATAGATTCATCAATCTCCATCTTAGTTCAATCTATGAGTAACGCAACTGATCAAATAGAAAAAAATAAAGATGTTGTTTCGGCCTTAGTTGATGATGGAGAGATGGTAAAAAATGAATTTATTAAAATGGAAGATTCAGTTCACAATAGCGTAGATTTAGCTGATAATGCTAAAAGTAGTATGTTAAATATGCAAACTCAAGTTATATCTATAATTGAAGATATACAGTTTATCTCTGCTTTATCTTTTGAAAATGGTGAATTTATAAATGAGGTGGATGATATCTCAGAAGAGGTAAAAACAGCTACATTAGACATAAACAATAAACTTAATGTATTTAAAACAAATGAAGTAGAAAATGTAAGAACATATAGTAGAAAAAATGATACTACAGATGCTAATATAGATGACTTATTATTTTAATATATGGGCTAAAATCAATATCTAATCTAGACTTATTTATAAAACTTCAATTTTTCCTCTAAAAGATTCATTAAACCGTCTTTATTTAGGCTTTTTAAATTTCCATAACTATTTTTTTGCTCTTTTAACCAATCCTATTTGATCAGATGTAAGTTAATCATAAAAGTAAATGGCTCTACACATTGAACCCAAGTTATGCAGTAGGAAACTAAAGAAAGTATCTATCATTGTATACAAGGCACAAGCATAGACGCTACTTATTGTTCCCTACTCAATAATTTGGGTTGAAGGAATAATTATTGCTTGATTTGTACAAAGGATAAGTTGTGGAAAATTCAATTTTATACGCCAAACATAAAAACATTGTAAAAGAACTCAATATTTATAATGATACAACAAGAGAGCACAAAAGAATAAATAAAGATGCATTTGACACTATTTACGATAAGGCTAAAGAGTTTGATCTTAAGGTTGATACGGCAAAAGAGTTTTTAACTACCCTCTCTAGAGTTGAGATGTCAACTTTGAGCAAGTATGATTCTTTAGCTGATGATATAAATATAGATACTTTAACAGATGAAGGCGCTTACAATTTACTTATGCATCAATATGAAAAGTATGATTTCGATGGCGATGGTGCTATTATGGATGGTGCAGCTAAGACTTTATCTTTAGTTCCACAGAATATGGATGATGATGCAAAAAAGAGTTGGGTTAAAGCACTTAATACAATGGGTGATGATTGGATGTCTATTACAACTATATCTATGAGTTTTAATGATGAGTACCTAAAACGATCTATTGCAGAAAACTTCTCAAATATGAGTGATTCACAGATAGCTAAAATGCAAGAGAGTGCATCATTTGATATACGCACATTTATAGATGAAACACTTTCACAAGAGTACAAGCCCAAAACTATAACTATTCTTGATATCTTAGGTAAAATAGATAATATTATCAATCAAAATGATGGTGGTTATTCATCTCCTGAGTTAATAAAATCAACAAAACTTCTAAAAGAAACTTTAAAGATAGCATATGCAGAAGTTACAGAATTATCTAAAACAGAAAAACTTTTAACTCAAAAAGAGTTAGAGATAAAACAAGAAGTTTCTGATAAATCAAATGTAGTACAAGAAGAGCCATTAGCTGTAGCTATACAAAGTACGATTGATACTAAAGATATGACAAATAAAGAGATAATAGCTAAGTATAGAGCTATGCCTGGACAAGGTGGGGTTGCTTTTGAAGGTATGTTTGAAGAACAAAATGCCAAATCATTAGCAAAACATGAAGATTATTTTATGAAAGAGTATGAGAATTATAAAAAGTACAAAGATGTATTTACTCCTATATATTCAAACTATACAACACAAAAAGCAAATAAAATAGGACAAGAGCTTAATGCTCAATTTCCTCAGTTTCAGCAGATGAGAGAAAAAGCTTACATGGGAGGAGATGAGAGAGATAAAGAGGCATTTCAAGATATGTTTTGGGATTATCAAGCTTTCAATAAGTATCTAAGAGAAAAGTATGATATGGATATGAGTACAGGTGGTTTTATGGCTGCTACAAAAGAGTCAAGTAAGGCTTATAATTATGCAATATATGATGCTCTTGAGAGTGGACTGAGTATAAAAGAAGCAACTGCCAAAGCTGGTAGTTTATTGAGCTCTTTTGGTGGAAGAGAAGCTATGTCCTTTTCTTTACTATTTTTCTCTGGATTACCTAATGATATAGAGGAAGCAAGCAAGATTCCAGAAGAAGAGATAGACTACGATAAACAGATTGATTTACGAAAGTATGGGTTTGAGCATAATTTTTATTCAGATGCATATCTGGACACTTATGGGAAGGATTCTATAGGTACAAAATCTAGAATAATGTATGATATAAAACTATACTCATTTTTACTTGAAAACGAAGATGTAATTGATTCTAAACTTGAGGAGTTAAAAGATAGAGCTTATGAAACTAAAAGTGGTAAAGATTGGTATGATTGGCAAAATGAAGATGGTAAATTTAATGAAAATTTCAAAAGTGGCTTTCAGAAAAAGTATGATGATGCAATTTACGCAAAAGAGATTTATGATAAATATGCAGACAAAATTTTTGACAATAGCAAATTAGATAAATATGAAAATCTTCTACTCTAAGGTAAAACCTATAGAAGATTAACAAAAAAAAATTACTTCTTTTTAAATTTATAAAACTTATTGTTTAAGTAGTCTGTAACAAGTTCTGAGTCTTCATCGAACCATCCAGCATCGTTGTTCATTTGACAAGCTATAACAACGTCATGAACCTCTTTGTACGATTTAGATTTTGAAGTATCACCACCAAAATCGCTATTATTGTGACACTCCATACATTTTGCTTCATCAAACAACTCTTTTGCTTCATCTGCATAAACAAAAGAACTTAGTAAAATTCCTATAAGTAAAACACCTAATTTTGACATAGTAACTCCAACACAATATTTTTATATTATCATAGTATATTTTTACTATAAAAAAGCTATATATTAAAATTACTATAAATCATTTGTTTTTATTTCCATCTAGTTACACTAAACAAACTACAAATAACTATAAAAGTGACGTTTACCTAATATAATTTTACCATTAGGAGATACTTATGAATACATTTAATAATAATGATGAAATTGAAATGGATTTTTTTATAAAAGCAGTGGTAATATTTGTTTCATTTGTAAGCTTAGGCAGTTTTTTTATTATTACTAGTATATAACTGATGTTACTCTCTAAAGCTAAAAAGCGAAGCTTTTAGAAAAAAAGGTATTATTTTTTTACTTTTATTCAAAAGTACGTAAGGTCAGTATATAATATTAAAAATATACATACTCTCAAATTACACTTCGTACTTGGAGTTTAACTAAGGCTAAATATGACAAATTACCAATTTATAGTTACAGGAAAAGTTCAAAAAGTTTCATACAGACGTTTTGTTTGTGCAAATGCCAATGAAGCAAAATTTAGTGGTTATGTTAAAAACCTTAAAGATAAAAGTGTTAAAGTTTGTGTTAGCTTAGAAGATAATGATTTTGCTAGCTTCATAGAGATACTTGAAAAAGGTAGTCCTTCATCTACAGTTACAAATATAACACAAAAGATTATAGATACAAGCTTTAAAAATGGATTTACCATAGAACAATAGTAATAATTTATTTTAACTTAAATAAATTATTTATAGTTTTTTAGTGTTCTATTATTAACCTCACTTAGAGTATTATTTTAACTGAGGTGTGTGATGAAGAACTTACTTGCACTATTTTTTCCATTTTTGTTTATCTCCTGTGGTGAAGATATAGGTGTGTGTCTATATCTTGATCAAAACTCCCAAACCCAAATATGTGAAGAAAGTCATACTATAGACTCCTGTAAAAGTATTGATGAAAATGCAAAATTTGTGGAAAAGAGTAGTTGTATAGAGGTTGATGATCATAATTTAAGTAAGAGGATTATGATCAAAGAGTCACCACCTTTTGAAGATAAAAACGATACCTCTGCTAATGCCATTTGTGTAGGTGTTCAGCAGTTGTATTTTGACTATGAGCTAAACCAAAGTGTTTATGGGAACATCTGTTCTAACTTCTTAAATAAAGTAGATTGTGAAAAGAAATCGTACCAATATTTAGAGGAACAAACTTGTGAAAACATAGGTATAAACATACCTGTTGATCTTAAAACAGGGACAAAAATAACAAAAATTTTTACAGATAATCTTGAGTTTGCACAAAGAGCCAATAACTATAAAAAAGCTTTAAAACCAGACTTTATTGCTGGTGGAACTTGTGTTCACGACCTTTCTATAAATGATGGTCTTAAAGGTTTTTTATGTACAGAGTTTGTAACTCAAGAGAGATGTGCAAAAGACAATGCGAATGATTACACTCATAACATGACATGTAAAGGTTTAGGCTTTATATATTCTAAGTATTTAAGCTCACCAGCATCAGATAAACTACTCCTATTTTACTCAGATAAAAATTCAACCTTTGATCAGTTTTAAAACATTATGTCATAACTTGAGCCCTCTTGTTTAAGTGTGCCTTGTAGTTGATCTTGAATAAGAGTTTGTATCATTATAAGTCCAAAAGAGCTAAACATATCTTTTAACTCAAAACCATCTCCACTATCTTTATAGTGTAAAATAGTTTTATCATCTTCTAAATTAAAACTAATATATATAGAACCCTCATCATCTTTAAATGCATGTTTAATGGAGTTAAGTAAAAGTTCATTTACCACTATCCCACAATACATCGCTTTTGTTGCATCCATGGTTATATTGTTTGTTTCAAGATATATCTCAATATTGTCACTTGCATAAACATTTTTAAGTTTATCTATCAAAGATGTAAAATACTTTTGTGTGTCAATTTTATCTATATCATCATCGTTGTAAAGCATCTCATGTACATCTGACATAGATTGTACTTTTAACTCCAGCTCTTTTAGCTTAGTTTTTGTTTGCTCATTTCCAACACTAAAAAGAGATAAGGTGTAAAAAGAGACTATAAACTGCATATTATTTTTTACTCTATGATTTAACTCATCTAATAGAGATTTATGTTTATTTAGAGCCTTGTTTAAATCTTTTGTTCTTTTGTAAGCTAGTTCATTTAACCTAATATTTTCTGTTTTTGTTTTATTCTCTAATGATTTAAAAAGATCTGCTTTATTTTTTTCTAAATCTCTAATTTTAAAAGCCAAAATGATGGAAAAAAGTAATGCCTCGATAGCAATAGAGATCTCATAACAATAAGTAAAAAAGAGACCACTACTATCTATAATTCCTGAAGAGATAAACATCTTTAAAAGCATTCCAACAATTGTTATGTTCCACACAACAAGATAATATAACGAGTATTGAACTTTTTTTAATGTTGCAAAAATAGCCATAAACTCTAAAAAAATTATATTTATAAAACTAAAATATATAATATAATCTAAACTATAATGCCATACACTAATAAAAAGAATTAAAGTATTAAAAGTGATCATAACTTTTATAGCTTTGTCTAACTCTTTAAATCTATAAAGCTTCAAAAAACTTCTTACAAAAAGATACATTCCAATTACTATTAAATATATATAAAAAACACTAAGATAGGACTCAAAAAGCATTACAGACTTGTTGGAGTATGGCAAAATATAGTTCATAACACCAGATATAGATAGATGATTTAAAATTACCCCACTTAAAAAGAAAAGATAAAAAAGATAGGATTTATCTTTTGTGAAGATATATATAAAAACATTGTAAATAAAAAGACCAAACATTAGACCAAAAAAAGCAAATAGTTTTGTTTGATGAGAGAGTTCATCTTGATAAAGTTTATTTTCATCTTCTAGGGTTAGAGTAAACCTTAAAGACTGTGTTGTTGACTTAATCTGCAAAAAATAATTATGTTTTTCATAAGCTCTAAAGTTAGACTCAAAAACAAATTTAAGTACATTTTTAAACTTCTTTTCTTGAATAACACCACTTTTTTCCTCTATATAAAAACCATCTTCATCCTCTGTATAAAGATTTACTATATCTGTATTTGGCGAATTAAAAGATAAAAGTTTTTCTATATCCTCACTAGAAGCGTTTTGTAAATTTAGTTTTATCCAAACAGTAGAGTTAAAGATATAACCATAGTTTTTATAAGACTGAGTGTTTAAAGTAAAAAGTGTTTTATTATCTTTTATCTGATCAAAAGAGTAAGATGAGTTTTTATCTACAAATATCATTGAACCCTTTAAAATATCCATAGATGATGAATATTTTGGAATCATTATATTTGCTTGTAAAGCGTTAAAAAAAAGAAGAGTAAATAGGATAAATTTCAACATTTAAAGACGACCTAACATTTATTTGATAGAATTTTACTATGAATAAACTAAATATACTTATACTTGAAGATGAATCCTTAACCGCTCTTTACATAAAACAGATTGTAGAAGAGGCTGCCTACAATGTTTTAAACATCTCATCAAACGCAGATGATGCCCTTAAATATTTGAGTGAAAACCATATAGACATTATTTTAGCAGATATAAAAATAAATGGAGATTGTGATGGAGTTTGTTTTGCAAAAAAAGTTGGCGAACTATATAAACTACCTCTAATATTTTTAACAGCACAGATTGATGATGAAACGCTAAATAGAGTAAGTGATATAAGTTATTGTGGTTATATAGCAAAACCATTTACCAGTGATGACATACTAACAAGTTTAAAACTAACATCTTTAAAAAATTCACTTCTTTCATCTAGCAAACAAGTTGATTTAGGTTATGGATATACATACTATTTTAATGGAAGTATTTTACAAAAAAACAATCTTTACATAGAACTAACAAACAAAGAGACAACTTTAATGTATATGTTAGCAAAAGCAAATGGGGTATGTTCTTTTGATCAGATAGATATAAATCTTTGGGATGATAAATTAGTTGGAGAAAGCACAAGAAGAAATCTTATATATAAACTAAAAAAGAAGATTCAACCCTTGGAGATTGTAACTCACAAAGGTTTAGGGATAGAGTTGGTAAAAGTTTAGTATTTTCTAACTATGATGTTAACTACATAAGCATCACCAACATGACCAACACCCTCATTTAAGTGTGATTGTAGTTCAGTTAACATCTCAATATCATGATTTCCAAATATATCTATCATCTGTTCTTGTGTGTAAAGAAGATCTTCATCTTTAGGTCCACCACTTGAATAGTTAACTTGAGATAAAGAGAAAAATTGACCTACAAATTTACCTTTATGGTTCAAAGACTCAAAAGCTTCATAAAAAACTTTTGTTCTTAAAGGTTCAGCTAAATGCATAAACGATGTCATCACATAATCATACTTAGTATCTGAATTAAAATCGTTTAAATCTTGAAGAATAGTTGTAATCTCAACACCATTCTCTTTTGCCAAATCTTTAGCTTTTTCAAGCCCAACACTAGAGTTATCTAAAGCGTAAGCATCATGACCTTTAGTAGCAGCGTAAACAGCATTTCTGCCCTCACCCTCACCTAAAAAAAGTATCTTAGATTTTTTATCTATAGCATCTATAGCATTTTTTAAAAAAACATTTGGCTCTTTACCGTAAAGATATCCATCTCTACTAAATTTTTCATTCCACATAATTTCTCGCTTTTATAAACTTTTTTGATATCATATCGCATAAATTAGGATATATAGGTACAAAAAGTTACTTTATGCACTTTTAATAAAAATATTAAAGCTTTTTAATAAAAAAATTCTCAAATATATGTTTTAACCCAAATTATGCAGTAGGGAATAATAAGTAGTGTCTATGCTTGTGCATAAGGGATGTTTAGAAAATCTTTGCGCCTACCTTATTGGTAAGTCAATGATTTTATGAATGTTCCTTGTGTACAATGATAGATACTTTCTTGAGTTTTCTACTGCATAATTTGAGTTTAATCTATTTTGAAGTGCAAAAAGAGTAGAATCTTCGCAATGGAAAATGTAGTAGCTAAAAAGCAGTTTGGACAAAACTTTTTAAAAGATGATGGTGTACTACATAAGATCATCCAATCGATGCCCAAAAATAACAATAAAATTGTTGAAATTGGACCTGGTTTAGGTGATTTAACTAAATATTTAGTTGATATCAAAAGTGTAGAAGCTTTTGAGGTCGATACCGATTTATGCCAATATTTAAACAAAACTTTTGAAAAAGAGATTAATACCAAGAGATTTACCCTTAATTGTGGTGATGTTTTAGAAGCTTGGAAGAGTGAGCTTGTAGATTATGAGTACGATATGGTGGCAAACTTGCCATACTATATTGCTACAAATATAATTCTAAAAGCCCTCGCTGATACAAATTGTAAAAATATTATGGTGATGGTTCAACTTGAAGTTGCGCAGAAATTTGCAGCTTTAGTTGGAGAGAAAGTTTTTAGCTCACTTGGTGTAATAACACAAAGTGTAGGTGAAGCTAGCATAGTTGTAAAAGTTCCACCTGAGTCGTTTGATCCTGCTCCAAAGGTTGATTCAGCAGTTCTTTTTATACAAAAAAGTTCAAATAGAGATGATAAAGGGTTTGAAGAGTTTTTAAAACTTTCCTTTACTCAGCCTAGAAAAACTTTTGCTAAAAATCTCTCATCTGAGTACGATAAATCTTTAGTCTTAGAGATTTTGGAAAACTTAGAATTAAAGCCAACTATCAGACCTCACGAAATATCTACACCTTTGTACCAACAAATATATAAAAAATTACAAAAATAAATTTTATAAAACCACTTTCTGTTCTATGATTTAAGTGGCTAAACTAAGGATAACTATGAGTAATGAAACAGAAGAACAAGCTCAAAATACTAAAACACAAAGTCATAACAGACATCCAAAACAAACTAATGTTGATGGAAACAAAAAAGTAAACAATGATGTAGATGGAAATAAAAAACCAGCTCCTAAACCTAATCCAAATGCTAAGCCTAACCCAAACGCTAAAGCAAATTCAAACAAAAAAAACAATAAAAAGCGTTATAGAAGAGGTGCACCTTTTGTAGTTGATCAAGGTCTTAAAGATTTTGTTTATAAAAATCAAGAGATGCATAAAAATCGTCTTAATCCACACTTTAAACTTGATCTTGAGTCTAAAGCAAAAATCAGAATAACTCCTCTTGGTGGTTTAGGTGAGATTGGTGGAAATATAACTGTTTTTGAAACTGAAAATGAAGCTATACTTGTTGATGTTGGGATGAGTTTTCCTGATGAAGATATGCATGGTGTTGATATTTTAGTTCCAGACTTTACTTACCTAAGAGAGATTAAAAACAAAATTGTTGGTGTTGTTATTACTCATGCTCATGAAGATCATATTGGCGCAGTTCCTTACCTTTATAAAGAGATGCAATTTCCAATATATGGTACACCACTACCTTTAGCTATGATTGGTAGCAAGTTTGATGAGCATCATCTTAAAGATTTTAAACGCTACTTTAATCCTGTAGAAAAACGTAAAGTTTATAAAATAGGTAATGATTTTGAGATTGAATGGATGCATATAACTCACTCTATCATAGACTCATCATCATTGGCAATTACAACTGCTGCTGGTACTGTTATACACACTGGTGACTTTAAGATAGACCATACTCCTGTTGATGGTTACACAACCGACCTACACCGTTTTGCACATTATGGTGAAAAAGGTGTTTTATGTATGCTTTCAGATTCTACTAACTCTTACAATAAAGAGGTTACACCTAGTGAACTTACTGTAGCACCTGCACTTGATCGTGTTTTCTCAAATGCAGAAGGAAGAATACTTCTTTCAACATTTAGCTCAAATATTCACCGTGTTTACCAAGCTATAAAGTATGGTATGAAATATGGTCGTAAAATTTGTGTTATTGGTAGATCTATGGAGAGAAACCTTGAGGTAACTATGGGTTACGATTACGTAAAACTTCCTAAAAACATCTTTGTAGATGCAGATGAAGTTAGCCGTATGAACGATAAAGATGTACTTATAATAACTACAGGTTCACAAGGTGAACCTAGTTCTGCACTATTTAGAATGGCTATTGGTGAGCATAGACATATTAAGATTAAACCAAGTGATTTGATTATACTTTCATCTCGTCCAATTCCTGGAAATGAAGCTTCAATCTCTGGTATGACAAACTACCTTGAAAAATCTGGTGCAAGAATTGCAAGAGATAGAGATTTACACGTTTCAGGTCACGCTGGTATAGAGGAACAAAAACTTTTACTTCGTCTTGTTAATCCTAAATTCTTTTTACCTGTTCATGGTGAGTACAACCATGTAATGCGTCATAAAGAAACAGCTATAGCTTGTGGTGTTCCTGAGAGAAACATCTACTTAATGGGTGATGGTGATACAGTTGAAGTATCTCCAAAATATATGAGAAAAGCAAAATCAGTTAAATCTGGTAAAGTTTATGTTGATAACCAAAACAATAACTTTATAGAAGATGATGTTGTACTTGATCGTCAAAAAATGGCAAGTGATGGCGTCGTGATGATAGTTGCACAAATATCTCGTGACACATCTAAAATGACAACAAAACCAAGAGTTACAACTTTTGGTATAGTTCCAGATAAGCAAGATAAGGCCTTTGCTAAAGAGATGGAAGATGTACTAGAAAACTTCTTAATCAATATGAAAGATGGTTTAATTACAAACCACAGAGCATTTGAGTCTGATTTAAGAGCTGTTGTGAGAAAACATATATATAGAAAGCTTAAAAAGTATCCATTAATCGTTCCAAACGTTTTTGTACTATAAAATATTATGCTAAAATGGGGTTTAAACTTCATTTTAGGATATCTAATGAAATACCTACTTATAACTTCAATCTTACTAACACTTAGCTCTTGTTCACACTTCAGATTTATACCTATGGCATGTGACAATATAAATTCAGACCCTCAAGCTAACATAAGTGAAGAGTGTAGAGCTTATAACCAAGAAAAAGCCAACAAATCTTTTGATAAATACAAAAATAAAGATGAGTACAACACAACAAAAGAACCAGAACTTCAAGAGGACTAATTCTATCATCTAGGATGCAATATAATGAAAGCAAACGAGAGATTTTTTAATATAAATAATGACTTTAGAAACCCATACGCTAGGGATAGAGACAGAATCATACATTGTGGATCTTTTAGAAAACTTGAGTATAAAACTCAAGTTTTTTTAAACCAAGAGGGTGATTTTTTTAGAACTAGACTTACCCACTCTATAGAGGTTTCACAAATAGCTCGTTCAATCTCATCAAACCTAGGATTAGAGGAATCTCTAGCAGAAGCAATAGCCTTAGCACATGACTTAGGTCACACACCTTTTGGGCATGTTGGTGGAGATACACTTGATGAGTGTTTAAAAAATGATAATCATAAAAATGGTTTTGAGCATAATTTTCAAAGCTTTAGAGTACTAACAAAGTTAGAAAAACGTTATAGAGAGTTTGATGGGCTTAACCTTACTTATGCTACTTTAGAGGGTGTTTTAAAACACTCATATCCATACAAAAAATCTTTTTTACCACAAGAGGTTACTAAGAACTTTGCCTTAGATACTCACCCTAGTATAGAAGCTATGGTGGTAGATAGAGCAGATGAGATAGCATATATGAGCCATGATATAGATGATGGTGTAAACTCAGGTTTAATAACATTTGATGATCTCAAAGAGAGCTCAATCATAAGCCTTGTTCTTGATCAAGTTCATAGTGAGGGGATTGAGTTAGAGGAGGATGAGATGTTTAGATATAGATTTAGCTCACACTTTATAAATCATCTAGTTTACTCTTTGCTTGATTACTCAAAAGAGAAAGTTGAAACTCAAGGAGTTTTAGCAAAAACTGTAGATGCTTCAAAAGAGATACCCATAGGATATAGCAACACACTTGAAACAGAAATCAAAAAACTAAAAAAACTGCTTTACAAAAAGATGTATCATCACCACCAAATAGTAAGAAAAATGTACTCTGGTTCTCAAGCTATAAAAGGGCTTTATGAAGCGATGGATAGTGAGATAAAAATCCTACCACCATACTTCAAAGCTCTTTTAGATAAAAGGGAGCAACATAGAGTTATAAGTGACTATATAGCTTCAATGAGTGATAGGTACGCCATAAAACTTTATAATGAACTTTACGGAAGAGTATGACACAAATATCTAATAAAATTTTTTGTGATGAGTTCGTAGCATCTCTTAAGTATGAAAAACTTATTTTAGGTTCACCATACGCAGATTTACCATATATGTTAGTAGAAAACTTTTTAAGTGATGAAGTTTGTGATGAGATAGATTTATATGTAAAACATAGTTTAGATACTAGAGATGCTAAACTTATTTCTGATCAGAAAAGCTCAAATGAGAAGATTAGAAAAACTAAAATATTTAAACTATCTGATAATCATCTTAACATCTATAACAATGCATTAAGTGAGCATAAAAAAGATATAGAAAACTTTTTCAATGTAGCTTTAAGTAAAGCATCAGCAGCTCAGGTTTTATCATATACAAAAGGTTTTTACTATAAAAAACACTCTGATGATTCTAGTGAACTAATAGATAAAAATAAAAAAACTATAGGTTTTAAACAAGTTAGAGAAGATAGAAAAATAACTACACTTCTTTTTATAAATACATATAACGATAGTTTTAGTGGCGGGGAACTAAAATTTAACTACCTAAAAGATGAAAATAGTGATGATGTTGTTTTAAAACCAAAAAAAGGGACTCTTCTTATATTTCCCTCAAATCCAATCTTTTCACATGAGGTTTTAGAGGTTTTAAGTGGACAAAGAGTAAGCATAGCACAATGGCACAATATATTATAGGACGGGTATGTTAGATACATTTATAGCAATTTTAGGTATATACCTTTTTATACTTGTAGGATTTAGTTCAAAGGCAGTTTTTAAACAAAAGATAGACCCTCAAACTTTAAACCTTTTAAGTGTTTACTTCTTACAAGTTTTTTTAACTATATGGGGACTTACAAAAAGAGATATAGACTTTGAACTTATAGTATCTCCATTTTTGTATCTTGGTATAATTTTATCTGTTTTACTTTTTTCTAGTGTTTTAGCAAAATTTGTATTTAAAGATAAAAGTGAAAGATCTATAGCAAGTATTGCAGCACTCATTGGTAACACTGGAAACTTAGGAATCCCTCTAGGTATAGCAGTGTTTGGTGAGCAAAGCATCCCCTACACAACACTTATAAACCTAATGAATGTGTTTTTTGTATATACATTTGGTGTTTACTTCTACTCAAGAGGTCGCTTTAGCATAAAAGCTTCATTATTAAATATATTAAAACTACCAATCCTCTACGCTGCTACTATAGCAATAGTTTTAAATATAAGCCATATACATATACCCCAAGTTTTAGAAAAAACCCTTATGATGGGTGCTTATACGTCTATGAGCATACAACTTATACTTTTTGGTATGTATATGTATGAAGTAAAACTAAAACAAGCCTCAAAAAAATTAATGTTTTATGTGATGGGTAAAAAATTTATTTTTATACCTGTGTTGGCTTACATAGTTTTAATAAACATAGATATACCTAGTATAGCAAAATCAATACTATTTTTTGAGCTACTAATGCCTCTCGCGGTTGCTAATGTAAACATTGCATCACTTTATAAAAATGATGTTTCTGTTATAACTACTCTAGTTTTACTTAGCTCATTTGTCTTTTTAGGTGTATTGCTTTTTTCACTAGATATTTTGAAAAGTTTTTAGCTCAATTAGTGCTATAATTCTACCCATGAATGAACATTTAGAATTAGGTAAAATCAACACCTTAAAAGTTGAACGACGTGAAAACCAAGGTGTTTACCTTGAATCAAATGATGGCAAAGAGGTACTATTACCTTTTAAGTACACAGAGGGTTTAGAGATTGGCTCGCAAATAAAAGTATTTTTATATACAGACTCTGAAGATAGACTTGTTGCAACAACAGATGTTCCATACGCATACCTAGATAGTTTTTATCTATTTGATGTTATAGACTCTATAAAAGAGGGTGTATTTTTAGATTGGGGTTTAGATAAAGACCTATTTTTTCCACTAAACTTACAAAAAGAGACCTTAAGAGTTGGAGATAAAACATTAGCTTATGTAGCTTATGATGACAGAACTCATAGACTCGTAGCAACACACAAGTACTCAAAATATTTGGATAACCAAACACAAAAACTAAAAAATCACCAAGAAGTCAAATGTATTGTAGCTAGAGAAACACCTATGGGATTTTCTGTTATAGTTGAAGACAAATACGAGGGTATGATTTTTAAAAATGAAGTTTTTGAAGAGTTAGACATAGGTGATAAAAGAACTGCATACATCAAAAATAAAAGAGATGATGGCAAATTAGATATAAGTTTAAGAAAAATTGGTGGAGACACATCAAGCGATAAAGATAAAATTCTAAACTATCTAAAAGCAAATGCTAATAAAATGCCAATAAACACAAAGAGTGACGCTGAACTAATCTTAAAAGAGTTTAGTATGAGTAAAAAGATGTTCAAAAAAGCGTTAAATGCTCTAAAAGATGCTGGTAAGATTGAGATTAAAGAGAATGGTACTTTTTTAAATCAATAAGCACCCTCTCTAAAAAGAACAACTTTTACAGTTTTAAATAAAATCACTATATCTTGCCATAAAGACCAGTTTGTTACATACCACTTGTCTGTGGCTACTCTAAACTCATAATCTGTATCACTTCTGCCACTCACTTGCCAAAGCCCTGTGATACCAGGCTTAACCATAGAGTAATAGATAGTATCTTCTTTATAATACTGATCAATCTCTTGTTGTATAACAGGGCGTGGACCAACAAAGTTCATCTCACCTCTTAATACATTAAAAA
Organism: Helicobacteraceae bacterium; assembly: GCA_015488775.1. GTDB lineage: Bacteria > Campylobacterota > Campylobacteria > Campylobacterales > Sulfurimonadaceae > WFNF01. Next base: position 5,131 of record WFNF01000105.1, on the reverse strand, counting down.
TTTGTGGCAATTCATCTAAAGAGGTTTTTCTTAGTATAGCACCTATTTTAGTGACACGAGGGTCATCTTTAAGTTTGAAGTTTGTTTCCCACTCTTGTTTTACATCGGGGTTATCTTTAAGAAGTTTTTCTAAACGCTCTGCCGCATCAGAATACATACTTCTAAATTTATATGTTGGGATAAGCTTACCACCCTTACCAATACGATTATGTGCAAAAAATATAGGGCCAGGAGACTCCCTTTTTATCATTATCGCTAATATACCTATAATAGGCAATAATATAGGTAATAAAATGATCGCAAGTGTATAATTAAAGGCTACCTGTACAAACATTCTGCTTGAAGATGCTAATCTATTTTTAAAATATATTAAATTTGTTCTGGTATTTTCAAGTTTATCTATATGAGATTTTGTCAAATCAAACTCATCAAAAGTTGGTATAAAGATAACCTCATTTTTATCTAATAGTGATTCACTTATAAGTTTGTTTCTCTCTTTAACATCCATATCTTTAGCATTTATAAACACAGATTCTGCATTATCGTCCTTAGCATCAACATAACCTAAGTACCAGTTTTTAAAAACCTCTTGGCGAACTAAAACATCACAACCATATACACGAGCTTTTTTTTGCCATAGTCCAAATTTAAAAAGTAGTTTTTTTACTAAAATCTTCATTAAAGGTATAAAAATAATCATAAAAGTTATAGAAAAAGTTAAGGTTAATCTTGAGAACATAGTAACACTTTTACTTAGTGCTAAAATAGCAAAAATTATAGCAAAAGAGATAAGCAAAGCTTTGATAATCCGTTTGGACTCTTGCCAAAAATCACCTCTTTTAGTATATACCTCTTCATAAGCTAACATCAAAATTGGTACAATATATAATGGTGGGAAAGAAAGATAATGATCTATATCGTGCTCAAAAATAATAATAGGTAAAGAGCCATTTAGCATCAAACGAAGTTCATAGCCAAGTGCAATAGAGATAGTAACTGCTACAAGGTCGAAAAACACTAATATAAATATAACTGATATTTGTTTCATAAAACACCTAACTTTTTTAGTATTTTACCTAAAAACAGTTAAATTTGTGTACTATTTAATATTTATTTATAATTAGATTTTTACTTTCTAAAGCGTTTAAACACCTTCTCAAAATCTACATTTACTTTACATAGCGTTTCATCAAAATTATAAGTTTGAGTTGAGAAATCACCTTGTTTATCATACTTGCCATCTTTTAGTTTATAAACTTTAGCATACAACTCTTTTGGATAAACTATAACATAATACATAACTTTTTCAAATTCATACTTTTGAAACTTATATACTTCATCATTTCTTGCAGTAGAGGGTGAGATAACCTCAACAACTATCTCTGGTGCCTTTGTTATATAAGCATCATTAGGCTCATCACAAATCAAAACTACATCTGGTCTTAGTATGGTGTCATCTGCTAGTTTATAATCGGTTTCACCTATAACAACACATCTCTCACAGTCCCCTACACTACTTTTTAGTTGAAAAAGTATATCACTTGCAAGTACTTGATGATTTATCATAGGTGCAGGACTCATAGCAACAGGGTACCCCTCATAAAGCTCCCAATTACCTTCCCACATCTTGTAATCTTCATAAGTATAATGTTGTAAATAATCTACTGCACCCATAAATATCCTTTTTTGTATTCGAACTATTATACTAAAATATTCTAATTTCCATTTTTAAAAATTTCATACTTTTCATTTACAAAAGCCTCTATCTCTTTTTCAAAGCGTTCTTTTGAAAATTTCAATGCATGTTCTCTTATATCTTTAGAGTTAAAATCTTTATAATATAGTTCAAATCTATCAACTGCATCAAGTAAACTTTTTACATTTTGTTCTTTAAAATGAACTCCTGTTTTACCATCTATAACTGTCTCTTTTGTTCCACCTTTTCCAAGACAAATTACAGGTGTTCCACACGCTTGTGCCTCTACTGGAACAATACCGAAGTCCTCTTCTGCAGCAAAAACAAAAGCTTTTGCCCTTTGCATATAATCTAAAAGAGTATCCTCACTTGCAAAACCTAAAAACTCGATATTGTCTTTCGCTAATGCTTTAATTTTATCCATATCTGGACCAGTTCCAACAACAACTAGTTTTTTATCTGTCTTGCTAAAAGCTTCGACAATAAGGTCTATCTTTTTATAAGGAACCATTCTTGAAGCAGTAAAATAAAACTCCTCCTTTTCCTCACACAATGTAAATTTTTCAACATCTACTGGTGGGTAGATAACAGTTGAGTTTTTACCATACACTTTTTTAATTCGTTTTGCAATGTAATGAGAGTTTGCTATATAATAATCAACTCTATTAGCAGTTGTATAATCCCACATCCTAATCTTATGTAAAAAATATTTTGCTAACATTCCTTTAAAACCTTTATTTAAACCAGATTCACGCAGATACTGATGGTAAAGATCCCAAGCATAGCGAATAGGTGTATGTACATAAGATATATGCAACTGTTCGCTACTTGTTAACACCCCTTTAGCAACTGCATGTGAAGAGGACAATATCACATCATATTCACTCAAATCAAATTGTTCTATAGCAAGTGGGAAAAATGGAAGATAGTTTCTATATTTACTTTTTGCTTTTGGTAAACTTTGAATAAAGCTCGTATTTGCTTTTTTACCCTTTAAAATGATATCTCTATCTTTATCATCTAAAAAATCAATGAGACTATAAATCTCAAAATCATCCCAAATATTTGTAAAACTCTCTACACACTTTTCTGATCCAGCGTAAACTGAAAACCACTCATGAACTAATGCTTTTTTCATTTCATACCCTGTAAATAATCATAAATAAAATTTATATGTTTTACTTCATCACTTAAATCATCAATCAATTCCATATAAATCTCCTTATCAATAAAACCTATTTTTTTAAGAATCAATAAGAGAAACTCTTTTAAGTCATTGTGTATAACATCCCAAACCTCATGAGCATCTATCCCAAAATAGTGATGGATTAATAGATTTCTAAAATCTACAACAACTCTACTGTCATCATCTAAAATATTATTTTTAATCAAAATATTTGTAGCTTCACCAACAATCTCAAACTCTCGTATAACTGTATCCCAAGACATAAAATCGTATTTAAGATCTTCTGCATCACTATACCTATTTGATACATTTTCTATTTTCAAAATCGCAATTAAAATATCAAATAGATATAGTTCATTTACTCTTTTAGACATAAATCAAATCCTTTTTAATCCTTTTTTTTACAAAAGGTCTTAAAGAGTCATAAAGCCCAATATCTACATCTTTACCTAACTTTTCACTCAAAAACTGTTTTGCTTTTGCAATTAAAAACCCATTTTTTCTTTTCATTTTCATAATAACAATATCAATATCGCTACTAAAAGTTTCTTCATTTTTAGCATAACTACCAAATATAGCAATTTGTTCAATGCCAAATTCATCTTCTAAAATAGTATTGTTTTTTTGTAAAATGTTTTTTATCTCTATGTTCATTATAAACCCTCTATAGTTTTTACTATTTTTTTAGCCGATGCTTCCCAGCTGAATCTTTTAATATTTTCAAAGCCTTTTTTAATTAACTTTTCTCTTAAATTATCATTATCTAAAACTAACTCAATTTTTTCTTTGATGTCACTTACATTATAAGGATTACAATATATTACACTATCCTTTTCACCCACTTCTGGAAGACTTGCAACATTAGAGCAAACTACTGGGCATCCACAAGCTTGTGCTTCAATAGGAGGTATGCCAAAGCCTTCATAAAAAGAAGGGAAAACAAAAAGTTTTGCAAGATTGTAAAGTAACGGGATATCTTCATCTTGGACATAACCGGTAAAGAACACGCGTTTTTGTAGTGAATTTTCTTCTATAATTTCTAAAATATTTTCATCTCCTGTTATAAAACCATCTTTTTTACCCACGACAACAAGGTTGATGTCTAATGTTTTTATAGCTAAGAGTAGGTTCTTTATATTTTTATGAGGTTTTACATTACCTACAAAAAGTATAAAACTTTCTGGCAGGTTATATTTTTCTTTTGTCTCATATAGAGTTTTTTCTTCTTTTGTAACTTTAAATTTATCAAAGTTTATAGCATTGTAAATAACATCTATCTGCTTAGTTGTTTTTGTATATTTTACTATCTCATTTTTTGAAAAATTAGATACAGTTAAAATTTTGTTACTTCTATTGACAGCTTGGTTAATCAATAATTTTGCATAAAGCTTTTGCTTCAAACTTAAGGTGTCAAGAAAAGCTAAGTGAAAAACATCATGAATAGTAACTAGTCTCTTCTTCGCTTTTATTGGTAATAATGGAACATTATAATGAGGTGACCAGAAAACATCACATTGTGGGACAGTCTTGAAGAGTTCAAATTGCTCTTCAACAGAATAAATATTTGAATTAGACTCTAGAATATTAACTTTTTTATAAAAATGGTACTGCTTAATAGCTTCTTTATTTACTATAAGAGTAACCTCAAAGTTACCTATTAAGTAGGGGATAATATTTTTAATATAAGTACCTATACCTGATGCATTGTGCATTCTAAAGTCAATTACTATATGTTTCAATTTTATTCCCTCCTTTAACAAAATTAGCACCAACCATAAACCATATTAACAATAATACGGAAGAAGACATATAACTTGAATTTATCAATCCGAAGATATGAAAAATTATTAAACTTATTATAGAAAATAAACTAAATAAATCAATATTATTTCGATTCATATTTTTAAAAATTGTTTTGATTGTTGCTAATATAAAAATTATATATAACAAACCTCCAATTATTCCATATTCTAAAAATATTTGAAATAGGAATCCATCAGTTATAATTTTTTCACCAAATCCAGAAGATCCTTGAGTTCCAATGCCAACTCCAAGAAAAGGGTGTTGATATATATGATTAAGTGCATTTAAAGTATCTTCTAAGTGATCTAAATTTGATGCTATTGTACTATCATCTGGATTTAAAAATCTATCAATCAAAAACCCACCATTCATCAATAAAACTATAAAAGCAAAAAAGCTTATTACATATATTCTTAAACTATTTTTTGATAGATAACCAAAAATAT
>WFNF01000104.1 GCA_015488775.1 Helicobacteraceae bacterium | reverse complement strand
CTTTTAGATATTTCTATAACAAATTGGTGCGATAAAGGATGCTTTTTTTGTTACAGAAACTCTAATGAGTCGGGAAAACATATGTCTATTGAAGACTATGAACATCTACTGCAAGAAGCATCGGAAAATAATGTGCTTCAGGTCGCATTAGGTGGTGGAAATCCAAATCAGCATCCTGATTTTGTTGAATTAATTAAGCTTACTAGAGAAAAATATAATATTGTACCTTCCTATACTACTAATGGTCGAGGTTTAACAAAAAAAGTACTAGAAGCGACAAAAAATTATTGTGGAGCTGTTGCCGTTAGTGCTTATGAACCATTTGATGAAACAAGACAAGCCTTGAAACTTCTTGCTAGTCATAATATCAAAGTAAATTTACACTATGTTTTAGATAATAAATCTATAGAAAGAGCTATTGATTGGTTAGAAAATGGACATGATTTATTGGAACATTGTAATGCAATCATCTTTTTAAACTATAAACCTGTTGGAAACGATAAAGACTATAGTTTACTTCTTAAAAACAGTCCTTTTCTAAAAAAGTTTTTTGATTTAGTTGATAACAAACAACATTCTTCGAAAATTGGATTTGATAGCTGTATGGTTTCTGGTATCGTTCAAAATATGAATAATATAAATTTAACATCCCTAGAACCATGTGATGCAGGAAGGTTCTCTGCTTATATATCCGAAGATTTAAAAATGTACCCCTGCTCATTTATGATGGAACATTATCAAGGAGAGAGTTTACGAGAAAAATCTTTTATGGAGATATGGAATAATTCACATTCATTTAAAGAGACTAGAGGTAATTTAGGTGGTAATAGATGTGGAAGTTGTAGCCAAAGAGAAAACTGCTTAAATGGTTGTCCTTTTTTACGGGAAATTGACATATGTGAACCAAATGTACAACAAGTACGAGGAGACGAATAATTTACCTAAAGGAAAATTATCGCTCACAAAAAACGTTAAGTTACAAAGGAAAAAATATTGAATGCTGAAGAGTTTGTAAAAATATGGAAACAAGAAAAAGATGACCAATTAAAAAGTTATTTAACTGGAGACAAAACACAAGTTGCAATCGATATTAATAAGTTACAGCTCGATAGCAATCAGAGTGAAACATTAAAAACTATTTTAAATAATATTTTAACTGATACTTATTATACATTTTTACTTGGTCTTGACGGATGTGCCAATATAGGTGGTCTTCAACAAACTTACACCATTCAAGATGAAGATGGAAATGAGATTAAAAGTACTGGTGACATTGAAGCTGAGGCATATTATCATTTTATTGAGCTTGAACAAAAAACTTAACAAAAACGAGGAACTAATACTAAGATAGAGGGATGGAAGAACGACTACTTGATACGATAATCGAAGAAAATTTAACAATTATAAATATGCCAAACAACTTACTCCTTATGTATAGATGATTGATGCACAAGTCATATCAAAAGAAAAAACAACAACAAATGCAAATCTTATGAGATATGGATTAGAGATTTTTACATCTGATTTATGGACTTACTACGGAGAATGAGATAACAAAACGAGGAGTACTTGGAGTTGTAATTAGGTGTTACTAATGGTGGCTGACACAGAATTATTTACAGTTCACTTTGATATGATAGCTATAGAGTTATTTTAAAAACTCTACAACTACTGCGCCTCTTAAATCATTCATTTTATAATGTGTAGCTTTATCGTTAGGGTAGGTTTTTGAGATATATTTACTTAATTTTGTATTTTTATCTATATCACCATGACATTTTAAACACACTTTCTTTTTTATCCTTAAAGCTTTATAGTATGTAAAACTATTTTTATCTTCAATTATATAATTTGGTGAACTCTCTAGTGCTTTAAGAGCTTTGATATCTTTAGAGTTAGCTTTATTTGCTGGATTTCTCTCTTTTAGTGTGACTCTTTTTATATGTATCTTCTTTCCATATTTATCACTTACTTTTTGTGTCAATGGGTAAGCGTTGGTTGTACAAAAATTTACAGCATCCATAACACCACCTTGTTTCATATGTTTTTTCATATTTGAACCAAGTGTTTTAAGTAAATCTTGTGCTATTTTTTCACCATCTATTTTTACACTTTTTTCACTTAAATTTTCTGCAAGTAGTAAGTTTGAGCATAAAAGTAATGCTAAAGTTATTTTTTTCATATCATCTCTTCCTCTAAATTTATATCTTTATCATCATAAGGATCAAGATGAAAAGTAAGTTGTGTATTTTTATTTTTAAAATAATTTTTAAGTTCTAACTCAATATCATCACTAACTTTATGTGCATCATACAAAGATGTACTAATTGTAAAAACTAAATGAGCAGATATAAAAATATCATCACCTGATTGTCTAGTTTTTAAAAAATGGTAGTCTGTGATATCTCTGTTTTTAGCTAAAATGTTTTTTATAGCTTCTAAATCTTCTATATCAACTGATACATCAAGTAACATCTGTAAAGCATCTTTTACTATAGGTATTGCACTATAAATCATATATATAGCAATAGCAAAACCCAAAATAGAATCTATAATCTCAAAATCAGTAAAATATATAATTACTAAAGATGCTAATACTGCTATATTTGAGTAAATATCTGTTTTATAATGTAGTGCATCTGCTTTAATTACTAGGTTGTTATTCTTTTTTGCTACATAGTTTAAAAATACAACTAAGATTATAGTTATTACTAATGATATTAACATTATGACTATCGAAGTATCTAGGTACTCAACTTCTCTATGATGAACCAATTTAAGTATAGCTTCATAAGCTATAAATAAAGCAGAGATCGAGATAATAGTGCCCTCTAATAGTGCTGCTAATGGTTCAAATTTACCTCTACCAAAATTATAGGTACTATCGCTACCTTTTTCACTTTGTGTTAGTGCATAAAAATTAAAGATAGAAACAGAAAAATCTAGTAATGAATCTATTGCTGAAGCGAGTAGGGCAACCGAACCACTTAAAAGTGCAACAGTTGCTTTTAATAGAACTAAGACTAATGCCGTGGCAGAAGATGTGAGTGTGGCAACCTTTTCTATACGCACTTATTTTCTTTTATAGTGTGATAGAAAATAATTAAATGAGTGTTTTAAAGCTTTTTGAGTTAAAAGTACAAAATCTTTTGCTTCATTATAATTTTCTTCTGCTTTATCTTTACCTAAATCTATATATTTATCATAGTTTTTTATACTATCATTATATAATTCTTCAAGCTCTTTTTTTTGCTCATCAAAAGTTTTTTTAGCTTCTTCGCTTAGTTCACCAACATTTTTAACAGCTTCATCCAACTGTTTTTTTAAAACTTCAAGTTGCGCTGAAGCTTCTTTAATTAATTCCTCTTTAGTCATGATAAATCCTTTTTAGTTTATTGTATAAAAATTAAGATAAAATAGCAACATGAATTTAGATGAAATTAGAAAAGATAGAGAAAAATGGCTTAATTGGAAAAATATTAAGCCTTTACGTGACGTTATAGATAGTTTAGAAGATGTTGATTGTGCTTACACTTTGGGTGATGTTGTAGAGATAAATTCTAAAGATACTCTTGATCAAAAGAAAATTGAAGATAATGCTAAGGTTTTTATGCCTTGGAGAAAAGGTCCTTTTAAAGTTTTTGATACTTATATAGATACAGAGTGGTTATCATATAAAAAGTATAACCTACTAAAAAAGTACTTTAATCTTGAAAATAAAACTGTAGCGGATGTTGGATGTAATAACGGCTACTATATGTTTAAAATGCTTGAAGATAAACCTAAAAAGCTTGTGGGTTTTGATCCATCTGCCCTTTATAAATCTCAGTTTGATTTTATAAATCATTATATTAAAAGTGATATTGAGTATGAACTTTTAGGGGTTGAACATTTAGAATTTTATGAGCATAAATTTGATGTAATTTTTTGTCTTGGTGTACTTTATCATAGAAGTGATCCAATAAGTATGTTGAAATCTTTGAAAAAATCTTTAGAGAATGATGGTATTGTTTATCTAGATACTTTTATGATTGATGGTGATGAACCATTTGCTTTGTGTCCTGAAAGTTCATACTCTAAAATACCAAATATATCTTTTGTACCAACTATACCAGCACTTAAAAACTGGTGTTTAAAAGCTGGTTTTAAAGAGTTTGAAGTTTTAGAAACATCGGTAACAACTATAGAAGAACAAAGAAAAAGTGATTGGATTGAGGGTCAATCTTTAGATGATTTTTTAGATCCGAATGATAAAACTAAAACAGTTGAGGGGTACGATGCTCCTAAAAGAGTTTATGTAAGGTTAAAAAGGTAAATTATGGCAGATAATGTAGAAAATAATGATGATGTATTGGAAGATGATAGTATAGAAAGTGTTCTTCAAGATTCAAAAGAGGAGATAATCCTTAAAACTCATACAAAAATTAATAAATATTTATGTGGTGAGATTATTGAACATAGTGAAATAAAAGTTCTTCTTAGATTTGAAACTAATGAAGATATGGTTGTAGATGATTATGGACTAATACACGGAGGTTTTATTTTCGGTGCTGCTGATTTTGCAGCAATGAGTGTCGTTAATGAAAAAAATGTTGTTTTAGTAGCTAGTGATTCAGAATTTTTATCACCAGTTAAATTGGGTGATATTGTGACTTTTACGGCAATACTTAGACAAACTGAGGGTAGAAAAAGAAATGTTGATGTAAAAGCCTTTGTTCATGATATAAAAGTTTTTGAAGGTGAATTTAAAACAGTAATTACAGAAAGACATGTACTAAAACTAAAACTACTTGATGAAGAGCGTTAAGAAAAAGCAAACTGCTTTGCTTTTTTAGCTCTGAAAACAGAAGTGATGTGCGTAGCACCACTGACGTAGACCTTAAGAAAAAGCAAACTGCTTTGCTTTTTTAGCTCTGAAAACAGAAGTGATGTGCGTAGCACCACTGACGTAGACCTTTTAAAAAAGCAAACTGCTTTGCTTTTTTAGCTCTGAGGGCAGAAGTGATGTGCATAGCACCACTGACGCAGACCTTTTAAAAAAGCAAACTGCTTTGCTTTTTACATTTTTATATATCCATGGTAAAAAAACTCTCCGTAACCTATTGTAAATAAAAACACTCCATATATGGAGTGTTGTATTATTACTAAAAAAAGTGAGCGTGTGGTATGGTAGGTTAGGGCAAAAAACAATCCACCCAAAAAGGTCAATATAACAGCCATATAATTATGGAACATAATATGTGCGTAACTAAAACTTATAGCTGATGCAAGTATCATTATATTTGTTGTAAATAACTTTTTATATCTAGCAAAGAAAAAACTTCTAAAAATTATCTCTTGTGGAATAACTGAGATAAAAGGGTAGATTATTACAATCTTAAACCATAAGTAGGGATCTGTTTTTAACATAGAAAAGATTAAATTACTATCATAAAAAAGTAAGAAAAGTGTCAATAAAACCATTGTAACAAAAGTTTGAAGATATAAAGTTTTAAAAAATCTTTTTTGAGTAAATCGAATTTTAAAAATAACTTTTCTATCTCTTTTTTTCATTGTTGTGTAGATATAAAATATATAAAGTAAAACTAAGATAAGCATTGGAACAGGTGCTATGATTAGAGGGCTTAAATAGGCTAATGTTGGTAGCAAGATATATAAAATAACAAATTCAATTTTTAAGTTTTTTCTTTTCATAAAAGATTATACTTATTTTTGCGACACAATTTGATTACAATTTTAACACCATCTGTGTTTGGTGCTAAAATGGATTTAAATGATGATTTATTTTAAGAGCAACATCCATCACTTGAACAACATGATGTTTTTTCTTTAACAAAATATGGTTTTAATATAAAATATATAATAAATCCCCATAAAATAACTGAACTTATCATTGCTATAAATGTAGCATCTTTGTCCATATTTACTAAAGATTGAGGGTTTATATCTGAGATGGAAAAGATGTAATCTAAACCAAGTCCAAAAATCATACTACCTATAATAATACTTGCTAAATATATAAATAAAGAGCGTGTACCTAACATTTTTTTAACTACACCAATTGTTACTGTATTTGTAGCTGGTCCAGCACTTAAAAATACAAAGGCAGCACCTGCACTTACACCCGATAGCATCAATGCAGCAGCTATAGGAAGTGAAGCAGTTGCACACACATACATTGGCACTGCTATGATGATTACAATGATGTATGAAAGCCATGAATACTCTATTAAGATATCACTAAGATTTTGTGGGATAGCAACTGTTATAAGTGCACCAATAATTAAACCCCAAAACAGAGGTTTAGCGATATCACCTAAAAGTGTAACAAAGGCATACTTTAAAGCTGCACGCATCATACAATTGCTTTTAGAATCACATGAGCCTGAAGTACAACATGAACCTTCATTTTTTTCACTTTTTGTACTAGTAAAATTAGTTGTAGTTGCAAAAGATTTTGGTGCTTGTGTAAAGCTATTATTTGAAGTAGTTGAAAAAGTTGCTTTTGGTGTAACTATCTCATCTTTATCAAATATATTTGTAAAAATCCCCGCAGCAGTTGCTATTATCATAGATGTAAAAACACGATAGATTGTAAAAATCCAACCAAACATCCCATAAGTTGCTAAGATAGAATCAACTCCTGTAATAGGTGTTGATATTAAAAATGATAGAGTAGCACCTTTTGATGCACCACTTTTTTTAATGCTTGTAGCTAGAGGAATTACACCACATGAACATACAGGTAATGGGATACCAAAAATTGTTGATTTTACAACAGATGAAATATTGTCTTTACCTAGATGTTTAGTTACTAAACTCTCAGGTACTAATTCATGTAAAATTCCTGCAAATAAAAGTCCAAACAAAATGTAAGGAGCCATTGCGTTTGATAAATCTATTAAAGCATTGAAAAAAAGTGTTATATATTCCATATTTTACTTACTTCCACACTTTCCAGAGCCACATTTCATCTTTGATTTTTCAGATTTTGATGAAGCACCACATTTTCCAGCGCCACACTTCATAGAACCTTTGTTTCTCATATCACAAGATTTACCCTCCATTGAGTCACCCCAAGTACCTTTAAAGTTATCGTATAACCATAATGCTACTAGCTCACGCTCTTTTTTACTTAAACCTTTACCAATAGCTGGCATAGTTCCAAAACGCTTATAAGCCATAGGCATACAGTAACCTTTATCTTGTGAAGGATTTACTATATAATCTTTAACAAATGCAAGAAATTTCTCCTTAGAACCAGTCATCTTTTTAAGACGCATAGAAACCATAGGCATAGCAGGAGCTTTCATATCACTTTCTTTCATTTTTTTCATCATCTCTTTGCGCATTAAAGATTTTTGCTCATCAGTAGCATTTTGCATCTTTTTTTTCATTTGAGATTTTTCTGTAGCAGACATCATACCTTTCATTGCGTGACACGACGCACAGTTGTTTTTATAAACATCTAAACCTGTTGTTGCAAAAGCAGCCATACTACTTAAAAGTAGAACTGAAATTATTTTTTTCATTTTGTTTTCCTATTTTATGTTAAAATTATATAACAATTAAGTTATATAAATGAATTGTTATATAATCAAACTTAAAAAGAGGTAAGATGCAAAATCTAATAGAACTATCGAAAATATTTTCTGATCAAAATAGGGTCAATATTTTACTTTTGATTTTAAGAGATAAAGAGGTTTGTGTTTGTGAAATATGTGATACATTAAAACTCTCACAACCTTTAGTCTCACGCCATCTAAAACTGATGAAAGAATCAAAAATTTTAGATGGAAAAAAAGTTGGAACATGGGTACGCTACACTTTAGTTAAAGAGACATCATCTTATCTTGAGTGTATCACCACACATCTTAGAAATTTAGATTTAAAACTTCCATTATTGGTGAAATGTTCTATTTAGTATAAAGTGCCATTTTTAAAATCATTAACAAGATTATCAGAACTTTTTTCTAATAAAGAGTTATATATAGCTTTTTTAATATCTGCTGTTCTGCTATATATACTTAAAGCATCACTTGAACCACTTTTAAAGATATTTTCATTTTGATGAATATTTTTTTTATTATCCATGTACGAGCATGAATCTCCATCACATACTAATGTTACATAAGCCTTAGTGTTTATAGCTTCAAGATACTGAGTTGTTGTATGTTTATAAAACCATATAACCTCTTTTGTATTTACATCAATTACATCAGCATGCATAGTAACACTTAATTTTTTTAACTCTTGAGAAGATAAAATATTTTCTGATTGTTTTATATAATCATCAAACTCTTTTGCAAGTGGCGTAGATACTTTTACTCTATCTAGCTTAACACCATCTTGATTGGACATATAATAAAGTCTATCAAAACGGATATTTTTAGAGATTTTAGCATAATTACGCTCAAATGAATTGATTTTAACTAAAACATCAACCCCCTCTCTTTGTGCTACATCAATAATGGTTAAATTTTCATTTTTAGCAGTGTTTGCTAAACTTTCCCATGAGATAACTTTATAACCAGCCTTAGCAAAACTTCTTTCAATATCGCTCATCTCAATTGCACATCTTTCATGAACTAAAGCTACATCTACACCTGAGATTTTAGTAGTTTGCATACTTATGGAATCATAAGAGATTTCATCTTTTGGGTAACTAAGACCACCTCTATCTACGATAGTCTCATTTGCACAATATCTTGGTGCTTTTAAAACAATAGATTTGATTTTAGATATATTTTGACTATAAGTATCAGTTAAAATTGTTTCAGACTTATTTATAGGGGCTTCATTTATATGCATAGTTGTTTCAATAAAATAAAATTTATCCTCAAGATCTTGACTTGATGCATTTAAACTTGCAAGTGTAATTAAACTTAGTAATATTTTTTTCATCATCAAATCCTTATTTTAATACCCAAACCATTTTAGGTGGAAGTAAAACACCATTTTGTATTCCAGCTATATCTTCAGTATTTCTATCTACGGCTTTAAAATCGTAACATCTATCAGCATCTAATGTTATAGATACTGGTGTGAAAACTAACTCTTCTTCATAATTAACTCTTGATGATGGCGCTTCAATTAGTTTTTTAAAGCTTTTAGTGTTTTGATCACACTCTTTATAAAATATAACCATATCTGATTTAATCATATTTTTAATAGTAACTATAGGTGTTTCATCTACAACTAAACCTAAATCTTTCTTTGCACAAGAGCTAAGTAAAAAAACCGATAATATAAATATCAGAAATTTTATTTTCATTTTAATCCTTCGAGTATTTTTTGTTAGTATACCTATCTGATGTTTAAATCTTAATTATGAAAATTATGGAATAAAATTTGCTTTATATTTTTAAAAACATAAGGCAATATTATGAACTACACAGTAAAATCAAATATTCTTGGTTTCGATAATTTAGAGAGTATGACTTTTAGTAAAATAGATGATCTTTTTTCATCTATAAAATCTGATGATATATCTTTTACTCTAATCAATCCATATCTATTAAGAGAATACTCTTTTGATTTATCAATAGCTATAAGAACTCTTTTGCAAATTGAAGAGGATTCTGAAATTTTGGTTTATAATATAGCAATTATTCAAAATCCACTTGATGAGTCAAAAATAAACTTTTTAGCTCCACTAGTTTTTAATCAAAGCAATAAAACTATGGCTCAAGTTGTTTTGAACGCATCTGATAATCCAAGTTTTGGAATAGCTGAACCTTTAAAAAACTATAGACCAAAAGATAAAGTAGCTTAGTAAACCCTCTTTTTAAAATAATCTTGCTAAAATTCATAAAAATTTTAAAGAGATTATTTGCCACTATCAAGACTAAATTCTGATCAGCTCTCAGCCGCTACCGCTCCAAGTGGAGAAAACCTTATTATTGCTTCTGCTGGTACTGGTAAAACCTCTACCATAGTTGGTAGAATAGGACATCTTTTAAGCAATGGAGTTGAACCACATGAGATACTTTTACTAACATTTACAAATAAAGCAGCAGCAGAGATGGTTGAAAGAGTTGCTGTTTATTTTGGAAAAGATGTCGCAGGAAAGATTGATGCAGGTACTTTTCATGCAGTATCTTATAGATGGCTCAAAAAATCAAATGCTAAAGTTGTACTAAAACAACAAAGAGAACTTAAAACTCTTTTTAGATCTGTTTATGAAAAAAGATCTTTTTCCCACATAGAACACTCCACTTCAGCTTATGGAGCAAACTACCTTTATGATCAATACTCTTTTTTTCAAAATACAGAGATGGAAAAAGATTTTGAAGCTTGGATAAAAGAGAAAAGATCTGATCATGAAGAGTATGCTTTAATATACGCAGGTGTTATTGATGAGTTTGAAGAGTTAAAAAAAGAGTATGGTTTTGTAAACTTTAATGATTTACTTTTACATATGAGAGAGTATGCTAAGAGTGCAGATTTAGGTTATAAAGAGGTGCTAATAGATGAGTATCAAGATACAAATGCTCTTCAAGGAACATTAGTTGACGCTATGAAACCACCATCTCTTTTTTGTGTTGGTGATTATGATCAAAGTATATATGCTTTTAATGGTGCAGATATAAGTATTATAGGTTCTTTTACTACTAAGTTTAAAAATGCAAAAGTGTTTACTTTGAAGAAAAATTATAGATCTTCTGTGCCTATTTTAGCTTTAGCAAACAAAGTAATCTCCAGAAATGAAAGAATTTACCCTAAAGAACTAGAGGTAACAAGAACTGGTAACTTTATGAAGCCTACTATGCTTATGTATGAGGAGCTTTTTGAGCAGTACCATGGGATAGCTGGAAAAATCAGAAATTCTATGACTCCACATGAAGATATAGCTGTTATCTTTAGAAACAACTCAACAGCTGATGGTATAGAAGCAGCTTTAAGAGAGATAAATGTAGCTTGTAAAAGAAAAGGTGGAGTTAGCTTTTTTGATTCTAAGGAGATAAAAGCTATTTTAGATATTTATACACTTATGGTTAATGAGTCAGATATGATGTCTTTTATACATCTTTTTGATTATGCTAGGGGTGTTGGAAGTGCGGTTGCTAAAGAGATATTTATAGCCTTACAAAAAGTTGGTGGTGGCTCTATGTTTATGGGTTTGAATGCACCAGATGTTTCCATACTTAATCCTTTTGAAAAAAGGATAAAAAACTCTCAACTTGGGCTTTTTGATGATTTTAATGAACTTGGAAATAGAGGTAGGTTTGCAACACTTGGGTTTGATAAAAGGTTTTTTGAAAATCCAATTTTGAAACATCCAAAGCTTACAAAAGATGCTGCTACATATATACATGAGTATTATCAACTTACAAAAGAGATTACTAATCTAAAAAGACCAAGCTCAGTTGTTAAAAAAATTGTTGAATCTAAGTTTTTTGGACATATTGCAGATTATCTTGCAACTAAAAGAGCTACTTTGCAAAATGGAAGTGTAGATGAGGAACAGAAAAAAAGCTCTTTAGACAATATAAAAAGAAAAACTATAATTTTACAAGATTTAACATCGCCTTATAATGATCATGAAAGATTTTTAAATGCAATGATTTTAGGTTCACAAGATCTTACTCAAGGTGAGGGTGTTAATCTTCTTAGTATCCATGCTTCTAAAGGTTTAGAGTTTAAAGAGGTTTATGTAATTGACTTGAGTGATGGTAGGTTTCCAAACAGAAAGTTGATGACTAGAGGTGGATCTTTAGATGAAGAGAGACGACTTTTTTATGTTGCAGTTACTAGAGCAAAAGATATACTTTATCTAAGTTTTGCAAAATATGATAAGATAAAGAAAACTCAATTTGTTCCATCTATCTTTTTATATGAAGCTGATTTGATTAAAAAAGATGATGTGTATGAAACACTTTTAGCAAAAAGTTCTAAAGAGGAAGATGATGATTAAAGTAAATGGTATTAGTAAAAGTTTTGCAGATAAACAAATTTTAAAAAATGTGGATTTTTCTTATTCGTATGGAGATAAAATTGGTTTGGTTGGTCGTAATGGTTCAGGTAAATCAACTTTTTTTAAAGTACTTTTGGGTGAAGAGTCATATGATGATGGCGAGATACACATTAGTAAAAACTATAAAGTTGGTGCTTTAAGACAACATATAAGTTTTAGTGAAAAAACTGTTATAGATGAGTGTGCCTTAAGTCTAAGTGAAGATGAAAAATATAATCACTATAAGCTGGAAAAACTTCTTTTTGGACTTGGTTTTTCTAAAGAAGATATGCAAAAAGATCCTTACTCTTTTTCTGGTGGTTACCAAATAAGAATAAATCTAGTAAAACTATTAGCTACCAATCCAAACTTACTTTTGCTTGATGAACCTACAAACTATTTAGATATTGTATCTATGAGATGGCTTGGAAGTTTTTTAAAAAACTTTGACGGTGAAGTTGTCTTAATTACTCATGATAGTGAGTTTATGGACAAGGTTTGTAATAAGGTTATGGGTATTAAAAGAAAAGAGTTACATATAGTAAGTGGTGATACTTCAAAGTTTTATAAAAAAATGGAAGATGAAGATGTTTTACATGAAAAAAGACGTATAAATCAGCAAAAAAAGGTTGAAGAGTTAGAAGATTTTATAGCTAGAAATAGAGCACGTGCCTCAACTGCTGCCCTTGCTCAAGGTAAAATTAAAGAGTTAGAAAAGATGGACATATTAGAGGCTTTAGAGTCTGATCACTCTTTAAGTTTCTCTTTTAATTATAAAGATACCCATACAAAAGTTTTTGGTGAGGCAAAAAATATCAGTTTTGCTTATGATAATTCAGATGATCTTTTTAATAATCTTAGTTTTACAATAAAAAAAGGTAAGTGCTTGGCTATTATTGGTAAAAATGGTAAGGGTAAATCTACACTTTTAAACTATTTGTATAAAAAAAGTACAGGTGTATCTTACCATGACTCTATAAAAATTGCTTATTTTGGCCAAACAAATATAGAAACTCTTGATCCGAAAAACAGCGTAATAGATGAGATACAAAGTAGCGATAAAACGCTTGCTCACTCAAGAGTAAGAAGTATATGTGGAAATATGATGTTTAGCGCAGATGATGCTAAAAAAAGTATAGGTGTACTATCTGGTGGTGAAAAATCAAGAGTTACTTTGGGAAAAATTATAGCAACACCTGCAAATTTACTTTTTCTTGATGAACCAACCAATCATCTAGATATGTACTCAATAGAAGCATTACAAGATGCTATTAAAAAATTTGATGGCTCAGTTGTACTTGTTTCTCACTCAGAGAAGATGTTACACGCTTTAGCAGATGAGCTTGTTGTTTTTCAAGATGGTAATGCAAGCCATTATGATTGTAATTATGAAGAATTTTTAAGTAAACATGGCTTTAGTGAAGAGGAAAATACAGACGAAGAACCTATTGTAAAAAAACAATCAACTCTTAGTAACAAAGAGATTCAAGTAAAGAAAAAAGAGCTAAAAGAGTATAATAAAAAAACTATATTACCATTAAAAAGAGATTTAGAAAAGTTGGAAAATGAGATTATATCTTTAGAAGATTTAGTTGAAAAGAAAAATGAAGAGCTTGTAGAGTTAGCTACAAATTTAAACACTTCTGAACTTCAAAAAGTTTCAAAAGAGGTTGATACACTAAATACTAAAATTGAGTTTTTATATGATAAAATGGAAATTGACTCTGAAAAATTAGATATTTTGATTCAAGAGTATGAAGAAAAGTTAGAGAAACTAACTAAGTAATCATTTACACTCTTGTATATATTCGGACATTGGGTAATCATCTCCATCATCTTTATCGTATATTGGTAAATCATCATCATTAGATATTTTAACAGCTCTTCTTGATGGTTTTACTACCCAATCAACATAATTACCTGAAATTTTACTTTTATTTAATGGATCTCTTACAAAATACAATTTACCATCATTAGCGTTTTTAATAGCAATACCATAAAGTCTTCTTCCTGGTTTCTCTATAGTGAAAACAACATCACCATTTAATCTTACATCATTAGAGTTGTCTGCAACATATGTTATGTTTTTTGCACAAGCTTTTGAAGACTTACTTAATGGTTTTGTCATAGTTTTTGGTTTTAAGACTACTGGTGCTACAACCTTTACCTTTGGTTTTTTTG
Organism: Helicobacteraceae bacterium; assembly: GCA_015488775.1. Classification (GTDB taxonomy): domain Bacteria; phylum Campylobacterota; class Campylobacteria; order Campylobacterales; family Sulfurimonadaceae; genus WFNF01. The sequence goes on along the minus strand of WFNF01000104.1, from coordinate 738 downwards.
GTATTTGAACAACTTTCTTTGGTACTATTTTTTTAGCTTTTGGTACTTGAACAACTTTCTTTGGTACAGCTTTTTTAGCTTTTGGTACTACAACAACGACTTTTTTCTTTGGTATTGTTTTTTTAACTTTTGGTATGACAACTACTACTTTAGGTTTATCTACAATTTTTGCTATTTTTACTTTATTGTTTTTTATAGATTCTCTTCTTTTTAGTTCTCTAGCATAACTTTTTATCCAATAAGGTGCATCATCATATGTAAGGTAGCGTTTATCATCATTCATCTGTATAGAATTGTCATATATATAATCCATCTCTTTTTTAGTAGGCATACCATCCATTAATGGAAAAAGATACATAAAAATATCTGAATTGTTATTATCAATAGCATAATCAAACTCTTCTACAAATAGTTTAAATATATGTTCACTCTGAGATTTTAAATCTCTTAAATCATCTCTATAATCTTTTAAAATAATTTTATCTTTTTTTCTTTTTTTCTCAATCAATAGACCGAAATTATTTGTATATCTAGATTTTTCTATAAAATTCATACAATTGGTTTTAATTGTATTTGATTGCAGATTTTCAAAATTTATAAAATCTTTACATGTATCTTCGAAATTATAAATAGATGTACTTAAAGATTTATATATATATGATTTTTTTTCTTGAGGTTTTTTATAGTATGTTTTTATATCATCAAACTTAAAACCAAGATCTGTGTAAAACACTATAT
>WFNF01000103.1 GCA_015488775.1 Helicobacteraceae bacterium | reverse complement strand
GTGTGACGATGTGACAGATTTTTTGGAAGATAAAAGTATAAACTTCAAACTACTCTCATAACATACACTATCTCTAAGCCTTAACTAAATATAATTCTAAAAAAATTTGGAGCATAACTCAATATGAAAATAATTTTACTTGGAGCACCTGGTGCTGGTAAGGGTACACAGGCTCAGTTTCTTACTAAAAAGTTTGGTATTCCTCAAATCTCAACTGGAGATATGTTAAGAGCAGCTATAAAAGCTGGTAGTGAACTTGGTGTTTTAGCTAAAAAAGCTATAGATGCTGGTGCTCTTGTTAGTGATGACATCATCATAGGTCTTGTTAAAGAGAGAATCACACAAGATGATTGTAAAAATGGTTATCTTTTAGATGGTTTTCCTCGTACTGTTGTTCAAGCAGACGCTGTAAAAGATGCAGGTATCAAAATTGATGCTGTTGTTGAGATAGATGTTGCAGATGAAGAGATAGTAAGTAGAATGTCAGGTCGTAGAGCTCACTTGGCTAGCGGTAGAACTTATCATTTAGTTTACAACCCACCAAAAGTTGAGGGTAAAGATGATGAAACTGGTGAAGACTTAGTACAAAGAGATGATGACAAAGAGGAAGTTGTAAAAGAGAGACTTTCTGTTTATCATAAACAAACTGCTCCACTTGTAGATTACTACACTAAAATGTCACAAGAAGATACAAGTGTAAAATACATTAAGGTTGATGGAACTAAAGATATTTCTGAAGTTCAAGCTATAATCTCTGATCAACTAGCTTAAAAATACACTAAGCCTAAAGGCTTAGTAAAACTATAAAAAGTTAGAGTAATTTTGCATATTTTTTTCTAAAACTTTAGCATTAAGAAGATGTTTTTGAACAAAGTTATGAAAAGATTTTGAGTGGTTCATATGTTTAAGATGAGCTAACTCATGCACTAAAACATAATCTATAAGCTCTTTTGGAAGTTTTGCAAGTTGTGTGTTTAGAGTTATAACTTTTTTACTTGAACAGTTTCCCCAAGCACGTTTCATTTTTCTGTATTTTATCTGTGTTGGATTAACACCCATATTTGTAGTGTAAATATCTACCCTACTTTCTATATACTCACTAAGATGTTTTTTGTAAAAAAGTGTATAAGATCTTTCACTATCTAGTTTAAAATCAAACTCATCTACATCAAACTCTTGATCAAATAGATATATACTTTTACCTATGGTATGATCATCTTTTAAAGAGTTATATCTAGTAAAAGCTTTTTTTATCCAAGAGGCGCGCTTTTTAAGTATATCTTGTAGTTGATCCTCATCTAGTGGATGTGAACGGACTAAAAGTGTATCTTTATCTATAACTTTTAGATAGATATTTTTGAGATTTCTTTTATGCTCAATTTTAATTTTCATATATGATTGGGTCTTTTACACCAGCGATTTTAAAACCGTTTAATCTTAATCTACAACTATCACAAACTCCACAAGCCTTATCTTCATTTTGATAACATGACCATGTAAGCTCTAATGGTGTTTTTAGTTTTATAGCTTCACTAACGATTTGTGCCTTGCTTAGATGAACTAATGGCATTTTTATCTCTATAGAGGTTTCATCTTTTGTACCAAGGTTTATACTTTTTTCCATAGATTTTATAAAACTATCTCTACAATCAGGATAACCTGAGCTATCCTCTTGAACAACACCTATAGCTAAAACCTCTGCACCCTCTTTTTCAGCTATACTTGCAGCTAAAGATAAAAAGATACCATTTCTAAATGGAACGTAAGTTACAGGAACACCCTCTTCTACTCCAGATGTTGGAACATCTATAGATCTATCTGTTAAGGCATTTGCTCCTAATTGTTTAAAAAAATCAAGATCTATGACATAAGTTTTATCTATGTTGTAGTGTTTACATATAGAGTTAAAACACTCTAGCTCTTTGTCTTGTGTTCTTTGATCATAATTAAAATGTACAGCTATAATCTCATAAGCATCATCTATCATCTTTGAACATACCAAGCTAGAGTCCATACCACCACTCATTATAACTACTGCTTTTTTTGACATATAAAATCTCCTAGTAAAAATGTATTATATATAAAAAAAGGTTTATCTACACACTCACTACACACTTATAAGGTAAAATTATTAATCTTTAAAGGGGTTTATCATGACACGAAGAGGATTTATAAAACTATCGGGCATAACTGCTATAGCACTTAGTGGTTGTAGTGGGGATTATTTGGGAGTAAGTGATTTTGAATCAAAACCATTTTCAAGTGCTTTAAGCATACCTCCTGAGCTAAAAGGAACTTTAGTCAATGGTAAAAAACTTTATAAACTAAACGCTCAAGATGGCTTAAGCCATTTTTTTGAAAACATAACAACTCCAACAAGAGGGTTAAATGGTGCACTTTTGGGTCCAACTATTCGTGTTGATGATGGAGATGAAGTTGATTTTGAAGTTACAAACTCACTAAATGAGCCACTTGCACTGCATTGGCACGGTATGCATCTACCAGCAAAGATGGATGGTAATGCACACCAAGAGATAGCCTCAAAACAAAAATGGACATCATCTTTTACTATAAACCAAAAAGCGTGTACAAACTGGTACCATCCACATACTCATAAAAAAACAGCTCAACATGTTTACCAAGGTATGGCAGGTTTTATAATCATAAACGATAAAGAATCAGACGCAATAGATCTTCCTAAAACCTATGGTGTTGATGATATACCTATAGTTATACAAGATAGAAGTTTCAATGATGATGGAACACTTTTTTATAGTGCAGGTTCAGGGATGGGTATGAGTTCCATGCGTGGTATGTTGGGAGATGTTATCATAGTAAATGGTGTAGTTAATCCCTACTTAGAAGTTCCAAACAAAGAGGTAAGACTTCGCATCTTAAATGGTTCAAACGCTAGATTTTACACTTTAAAACTAAATAACAACAAAAGTTTTAAACAGATAGCTTCAGATAATGCACTTCTTGAAAGTAGTGTAGAGATGAGTGAAGTAAAACTAACAACTGCTGAGAGAGCAGAGATAGTTATAGATTTTACAAATGATGCTGGAAAAGAGTTCATATTAAGTGATATTGACGCTGGTTTTGATATTTTAAAGATAAAAGTAAGTAAAAATGCAACTAGCACTACAAAAACACCATCTAAACTTATAGACCTTTCAAGCGTTATAGCAGATAAAACACAAGCAGTAAAAACAAGAGTTTTTGAGTTAAATATGAGACAGATGCGTTTTACTATAAATGGTAAACTTTTTGATAAAGATAGAATTGATGAGACTATCAATGTAGATGAAGTTGAAATCTGGGAGATAAAAAATCTTTCAAACATGGTGCACAACTTCCATATGCACGCAACACATTTTCATATCATACAAAGAAGCGATAGAGAAGTTCCATTAAATGAAAGAGGCTTAAAAGATACAGTTTTTGTTCCACCAAAAGAGAGTGTAAAAGTTGTTTTAGTTATGAGAGACTATACAGACTCTAAAAGTCCATATATGTATCATTGCCACATCTTAGAGCATGAAAATGCTGGTATGATGGGTCAGTTTGTGGTGGTTTAAGATGAAAAAACTATTTTTAGTACTTCTTTTATCTTTAAGTGTAAGTGGAAATGATTACTTTGTAAGTGTTCAAAATGATCTAAGAGATATAAGAAAAATTTTATATTCAAACAATGGTGCAAACTATTTTGTAGATGAGTTTATCCAAAGTGCTATAACACTAAACCTTGGACTTGAAAGCAATAGTTCTGTTTATGGTTTGTATCTATCTAAAGAGTATCTGCAAAATGATTCTTACTATGGTATAGGTTTTTTATATCAAGCAAAACTATATGGTGAGCCTTTTTTAGATAAGTATTTTTACGATATATACTTAGATACATCCATAGGTTATAACTATAAAAACATAAACAACGACAGAGCAAACACATCTGGAATTTTAGGTGAGCTTGGTGTTGGTGTAGATGCTAGTTACAAAAATCATACACTCTTTACCTCTACAGGCTTTGGTATGGATTATAGCCTTACCTCTTCAAACGAGTTTGCACAAGCACAAGAATATATATATTATGGTTTTTATTATAAGTTTGGTTATAGATATAGATTTTAAAAAACTATTTGTAAACCCAAATAACTTATAGTTGATTTTTCATCTTTACTCTGAACTTATTTTAAGGTGGGACTAAGTCTCACTTCCTATATTTTAACTTTGTAGATGCTCTTTAATCATATCTGCTACCCTAAAAGAGTTAGCATATATAGTCCAAGTGTATGGGACACTTCCACCTGTTGGCATAAATGAGGCGTCACTTACATAAAGGTTGTTTAACTCGTGGGCTTTGCAGTTTTTATCTAAGACTGATGTTTTTTTATCTTCGCCAAACCTACAACCACCAGCAACTAAGTTTGGTGGTGGTGCACTTGAGATACCTGTGCTCATCTCTTTACAACCAAGCTCTCTTAAAACTTGTTCAGCTTTTTGAGCTAGGTGTTTTCCAACTTTTATATCTTGTTTATGTGGATCAAAACTTAGTAGGGCTACACTTTGTTCAAACTTATCTTTATGGGTGTCATCTACATCTACAAAGGTTCCATCTGTTGGTAACCAGTCGTTAAAAACCTCAAAGGTTATAACTTTTGATTCTAAAAATGATGTTTTTAAGTTTTTGCTTAACTCTTTGCCCCAAACTATATCGTTGCCATTATATAAAGCTTCTAATGCTCTTGGAACAGGGTTTTGATGCTCAAATAAAAAGTCTATAGTTCCACCCTTATAAGCTTTTCCATACTCAAAGTACTCATACCAATCTTGTAAAGAGCGATTTACAAACAAACCTCTAACTAAAAGTTCATCTTGTTTAGATTTTGGTAGATCTTTTTTATATAATCTACCCTCACCACTTCCACCAGCAGAGAAGATGAGATTTTTTCCAACTTGTTTATTGTTATTTGCAAGACCATAAGGGAAAAAACTATTTTTTGAGTTTAAAAGTAAACGAGAACTCTCTATAGCTTGTGCTGCTACAACATAGATTTTTGCTTTTATCTCTTGTTCTTTAGAGTTTTTAATGTACTTTAATGATGTTACATCTGTTTTTGATGAGTCTATCTTGTAAACAAAAGCCTCACTTATGATTGTTAGATTTCCATTTTTTAAGGCTTTATCTAAAAGGGCAACTTTTGCGTGAGATTTTGCACCAGTTGCACAAGCGTAAGATCCACAAAAGTTTGAGTATGAGCAACTATTTCTTTGTAGTGCTGGTAGGGCTAAAACAGCTCTTGGTGTTGGCATAGATGTAAAGTTTAGCTTTTTACAAGCATCATCTATCCAAGATGATATAGCTTGTTCAGCTAAAGGCTCAAATGGAAAATCTTTAGAACTTCGTTTTTCTTGAAACTTATGATCAACCACTCTTCCACTTACACCTACAACTTTTTCAACCTTATCGTAGTAAGGCTCTAAATCATCATAGCTTATGGGCCAATCAACAACATTTGCACCTTTTATCTCACCATAAACGCTTTTAAGTTTAAAATCATTTGGTTTCATACGGTGAAAATAACCACTCATAAGGTTAGAACTACCACCAACTAAAGAGCCATTCCAAAAACTTTGTTTTCTTTTATATGCTTTACCATCTTTATCTATATCGTTTACAAGGTGGTACTCATCATCTAAAGATGGTGTAAAAAGGTTGTTTCTTGCAACACTTAACTCATCTTTATTAAAATCTTCAGTGTTGTAGTGTTTACCTTTTTCAAGTACAACAACCTTATAACCAGCATTACTAAGCTCATACGCTATAGGCGCCGCTCCTGCACCACTTCCAACTATTGCAACATCATACATTTTCACCAACCTTATTTGGTCTTGGGTATCCTGGTGTATAATTTAAGTACTTCCACCCTGATTCATCTATATTTACACCATAAACAGGGTCACTAAACATAGATTCAAAGTAGTATATAAAACTGTTATATAAAAAACTATCTCCCCATGAGTAAGTATTTATATGTTTTAAAACATTCTGTCTTTGATCAGAGTTCAAGTTACTATATAGTTTATTATATAACTCTTTTGAGTCCTCATTTAGCCACTTTATACCATTTTTATAAAAATCTTTTTCGTTTTCTTTAACTTTTTTGGAGTTTAAAACTGTAGCGATGTAAGCTATGGTGTTTAGCTGTTTTACACTAGGCATATCAGCAGCTAAAAGATCACTAAAGAGTAATTCTAAAGTGGTGTAAAAACTGTCGTTTTTATCAAAATCTATAATATATCCAGCAGATAAGTTTGTACCCAAAAGAGTTATAACCCCTGCACTTCTCATAAAGGTTCTTCTATTCATAAAAAGATACTATCCTATTTAGATAAACCCTGTTTAAACAAAAAAGGTATAATTGCATTTATGAGATATATAGCTATATTACTAATCCTTTTTGTGTCACTACAAGCAACTTTTTCATTAAAAGATGAATACTATTTTAAAAATGATAATATAAATTCAAAAAACATACTACCTACAGTAGATAAAAAATTTATAATTAAAAAAAATCTAGCTAATAAAGATAAAGTAAAAATAGAAACAAAAAAACTTATAGAGTTATATAAACAACATGGTGTAAAAGTTAAATCAAGCCATAGATACACATATTTTTACAGAAAATCAAATATAGATATAAACATATTAAAAAACATTGTAAAAAACTATTATAAAAACAATTTTGAAGATATTGTTATAGAGGAGATTATAGTAAAACCTCGAGCTTATTTAAAAAAATTACCAAATAATTATAGTGCTGTTTTTAATAAAAGAGCTTATCTTAGAGATGAAGGGGTTTTTTATATTAGTGATGTAGATAGAAAGAGATACTATTTTGATTATAAAATCACTGCATACTTAAATGTTTATGAGAGTGCAACAACTATACAAAGATATGAAAATATAACTTTTTTTAATACAATTAAAGATTATATTAAGCTAGAAAAACTTCACTATAAACCTATTGATATTAATAAATATAAGCTTCAATCTAAGCTAAAAATCAAACCTAGAACTATGATTACAGAGCATAACACCCAATCAAGATATCTTGTAAAAAAAGGTGAAACTATTTTAGCTATAATAAGTGTTAATAATCTAAGTGTTGAAACAGCAGTTGTTGCTACTAAAAATGCAAGACTTGGTGATATAATAAATGTAAAAAAGATGGATGGCTCAAGACTTAGAGCAAAAGTTATAGGTTTAAATAAGGTAGAGATACAGTGAGAGTTATAATAGCCATTAGTGGTGCAAGTGGTGCAAGTTTAGGTTTAAAACTTATAGATGCACTTCCTCAAGAGATAGAAAAACATATAATCTTTTCAGATAATGCAAAAATAGTTTTAAAAAAAGAGCAAAACATTGTAGTACATAACAACAAAGATATAGCGGCATCCATAGCTTCTGGATCGTTTAAATGTGACTTTATGTTTGTAACACCCTGCTCTATGAATACCTTAGCAAAGATATCTTATGGAATTGCAGATAATCTAATCTTGCGAGCAGCATCTGTAATGATAAAAGAGAAAAGAGATTTACTTTTAGCTCCAAGAGAGATGCCATTTAGCTCAATAGCTTTAGAAAATATGTTAAAACTTTCAAATTTGGGAGTTATAATTGCACCACCAGTTTTAGCTTACTACTCTGATCAGAACACTTTAGAGGATATGGAGAGTTTTATAGTAGGTAAGTGGCTAGATTTAGCCAAGATAGAAAACAGTTTATATAAAAGATGGAAATGAAAAAGATAGCTTTATACCCTGGAACATTTGACCCTATAACTAATGGTCATTTTGATATTATAGTTAGAGCCTTAGGGCTTTTTGATGAGGTTATAGTTGCAGTAGCCAACTCAAGTGACAAAAAACCACTATTTACACTTGAGCAACGCATAAAGTTTGCTAAAGATGCTTGTTCTAAGTTTGATAGAGTGAAAGTTATAGGTTTTAATAACCTAACTGTTGACTTTGCTGTTAGTGTAAATGCTAGCATACTTATAAGAGGTTTAAGAGCAGTAAGTGACTTTGAGTATGAACTTCAACTTGGATATTTAAACAACTCTTTAAATGATGAGATAGAAACAGTTTATCTTATGCCTAAACTACAACACGCTTTTATAAGTTCTTCTATAGTTAGAAACTTACTTAAGTTTAATGGTAAAACATCACATCTACTTCCAAGAGAAGTAGAAAGCACAATAAAAGAGACAAATATATGTACTTTGCACTAGAGGGAATAGACACAGCAGGAAAGAGCACTCAAATAAGTGCTTTAAAAACACACCTAGAAAATGCAGTTTTTACAAAAGAGCCAGGAGCTACTTCTATAGGTTCAAAGATTAGAGATATTTTACTGTTTGAAGATGTAAAAAGTAAAATAGCAGAGATGTTACTTTTTTTAGCAGATAGAGCTGAACATGTGGATGAGGTGATTGTTCCAAATTTAGATAAAACTATTATCTCTGATAGATCTGTTATCTCTGGTCTTGCTTACGCAATGGCTGAAGAGAAATTTGATATAGATAAACTTATAGAGCTAAACCGTTTTGCAACATCAGACAACTTTCCAAAAACTATAATTGTTTTAGAGTTAAGTAAAAAAGAGTTAGAGCATAGATTGTCTCAAAAAACTCATGACAAAATAGAAGCAAGAGGTGTTGATTACCTTTTAAATATACAAAACAATCTTATAAAAGCAACAAAACTTTTAGGTTTAAACCTAGTAAAAATAGATGCTTCACTAGAAGTTGAAGAGATTACAAAAACTATATTAGAAACGATTAAGGGTTAAAAAATGATACAGTCATTACGTGGAATGAACGACATTATGTCACCAGATAACAAAAGATTTGAATACTTTTTAAGTGTAGCAACAAAGATAGCGAAAAGATATAATTTTGAGTATTTTGAAGCACCTTTACTTGAGGAAACGGCTCTTTTTAAAAGGGGAGTTGGTGAGTCTAGTGATATAGTTGGTAAAGAGATGTACCAGTTTATAGATAAGGGTAAAAACGATGTTTGTTTAAGACCTGAGGGTACTGCTGGTGTTGTTAGATCTTTTATACAAAACAAGCTAGATAGAAAAGGTGGAACACATAGATTTTTTTACCATGGCTCTATGTTTAGATATGAGAGACCACAAAAAGGGAGACTTAGACAGTTTCACCAATTTGGGTGTGAGAGTTTTGGTGTAGATAGCGTTTATGAGGACGCTTCGGTAATTATGATGGTTGCAGATATACTTAAAGAGTTAGGCATAGGTTATAAACTTCAATTAAACTCTTTAGGGGATTCAAACTGTATGCCGCAATATAGAGAATCACTTATAACTTTTGTTACAAAACATGAAGATAGTATTTGTGAAGATTGTAAAAGACGTTTAAGTACAAACCCTATTCGTGTTCTAGATTGTAAAAACACATCTTGTCAAAATATATATGTTGATGCTCCTAAACTTATAAATAATCTTTGTGATGCTTGTGAGAGTGACTTTGAAAAACTAAAAACTATACTTAGTAAAAATGATATAGATTTTGAAGTTGATACACATCTAGTTCGTGGGCTTGATTATTACTCTAAAACTGCTTTTGAATTTGTAAGTGACGATATAGGTTCACAAAGTGCTATTGCTGGTGGTGGAAGATACGATAAACTTGTTGAATTTTTAGATGGAAGAGCAACACCTGCTGTTGGTTTTGCTATAGGTATAGAGAGACTATTAGAGCTTATAAAAATGCCTGAAGATACAAGAGATGGTTATTATTTTGGTGCTTTAGATGAGGTAGCGTTAGAAACTCTTATCTCTTTAGCTCAAAAAATGCGTCAAAAACATAGAGTTGTTATTGAGTACAAAGCTAAAAATCTTAAAAAGCATTTAAACGCTGCTGACAAAGAAAATGTAACATTTTGTGCCATTATCGGTGAAAATGAGTTAAATGAATCTAAAATATGGGTTAAAGACTTGTTAAATAAAGAAGAAAGTAGTATAAATTTTATAGATGTGTAATAAAAGGATTGTGTTATGGTAAATAGTTTGCATTTAATATGGGATTTTTTTGTAGATTTTATAGAGTTTTTTATTTTAGCTGGTTTAGTTGGGCTTGTTATGCTTTTTGTTTATGACAAATATGTACAAAGAAGACATGCACTTTTGATTAATTATCCAATTATTGGTCGTGCTAGATACTTTTTTGAAGCGTTAAGAGAACCTTTTAGACAGTACTTTGGTTCTGAGACATTTTATGAATCAAGAGATAAAGTAGAATGGGTTTATAAAGCAGCAAAAAATCTTCCAAATTATCAGTCATTTTCGGTTGCTCAACCTTTTCATGGTTCAAGATATATTATAAAACACTCAAGAAATGTTTTAAATGATGAAGAGATTAGTGATGATATCACTGTGACTTTTGGAAAAGACAGAAAAATACCTTTTGTAGCACCATCACCTATAATCCGTTCTGCTATGAGTGATGGAGCACTTTCTCCTGAAGCTGTTCGTGCTTTTAGTATGGGTGCTACTATAGGAAATTTTACGGTAAATACTGGTGAGGGTTCTCTAACTTCAAACCATCTTTATACTCATCTACCAGATGTTAAAAATGCTCCATATCTTGAGATGGTAAAAAGTACAGCATTTGCAGAGGTAGTATTTAAAATATATGCTTTCTTTTTTAATAGAGCTATAGCTATAAAAATGTATAGAAAAGTTTTGCTTAATAAAAGTAAAGAAAAAAATACTTATATTTATGCTCCAGATTCACATGCACTTTTTCGTATAAACTGGAAAGCTCCTTTAAGTGATTTTCCTAAAGAGGTTCCAAAAGATTTACCAAATATGATTTTTCAAATGAGTTCAGGTTTATATGGTGTTAGAGATGACAATGGTAAATTTGATGAAGATAGATACAAAAAAGTTATGCGTTTTTGCAATATGACAGAGATAAAAATCGCACAAGGTGCAAAACAAACAGGTGGAAAGCTAGCTGCTGCTAAAGTAACGGCTGATATAGCTTACTATAGAGGAGTACCAGAGGGAGAAGATGTTTTTTCACCAAATCGTTTCCCTTTTGCAGATACAACAGAACATCTTTTAGAATTTGTTTCTAGATTGCAAGAGCTTTCAGATAAACCTGTTGGATTTAAAATAGTTATATCAGACTCTAACGATACTGATCAACTTTGTGACGAGATAGCAAAAAGAAAACGTTCTGGTAAAACTGTACCAGATTTTATAACTGTAGATAGTGGTGAGGGTGGAAGTGCAACTGCTCCACTAGAACTTATGGAATCTGTTGGTTTAAAAACAAATAATGCTCTTTTTGTACTAGACTCAATGCTTAGAAAACATGAAATAAGACATAATATTAAAATAATTGCTAGTGGTAAAATTTTAACTCCTGATGATGTAATCATAACTCTTGCTATGGGCGCTGACGCTGTTGGTATTGCTCGTGGTTTTATGATGAGCGCAGGTTGTATTAGAGCTAGAATGTGTAGTGGTTTTGGCTCTCATGTTTGTCCTATTGGTTTAGCTACTCAAGATCCTAAAAAAAGGGCTTCTTACCTTGTTATGAAAGAAGCAGGAGAGATAGGTGCTTACCATAGAAACTTAATCAAAGGTATGAAAGTTGTTTTAGCTGTTATGGGAATAAACAGTATAAATAAACTTAATAGAAAAATGTTAACTTTTAAAAACTCTAATGGCGAAGTGTTTTTTGATATAGATAAACACTTTCACAATAAACTTCACGTATGAATTATGGACTAGATATTTGGGCAAACAACAACTTTACCATAGAAGGTGATAATGTTTGCCTTAACTATAAGTCAAACCCTACCCTTTTAGATATAACAAAACAACTAAGACTTACAGGATTAAAAGGTCCTTTAATTTTTAGATTTCCACATATAATTGAAAAACAAATAAATACTCTTTTTACAAGCTTTACCAACTCTATAAATGAGCTAAAATATAATGGAAGTTTTAATGCAGTTTTTCCTCTAAAAGTAAACCAACTACCAAATGTTGTTGATCAAGTTATCTCTTCATCTAGAAAATATAATTATGGTCTAGAAGCTGGTTCAAAAGCTGAATTAGTATTGGCTATAGATAAAACACCCATAGGCTCACCCATAACTGTTAACGGTTTTAAAGATGCAGAGATGATAGAGTTAGGTTTTATTGCTGCACAAATAGGTCACAATATAACTTTAACAATTGAAGGTTTAAATGAGTTAGAATCTATAATCAACCTTGCTTCAAAAAGTGAGCTTAAAGTTCCAAACATTGGTATAAGAGTTAGACTTCATAGTGGAGGAAGTGGTGTTTGGGCAAAAAGTGGAGGTATAGCTTCAAAGTTTGGACTAACATCTACGGAGATAATTATAGCTATGGATTTGCTTCAAAAAAACAATCTTTTAGATAAATTCACAATGTTACATTTTCATATAGGTTCTCAACTTGAAGATATAGCACCTATAAAAAAAGCTTTAAGGGAAAGTGGAAATATATATGCTGAGTTAAAAAAACTTGGTGCCTCCTCTCTTAAGGCTATAAATATTGGTGGTGGTTTAGCAGTAGAGTATTCTCAAAAAACAAAAGATATAAGTAGAACATACAACCTACAAGAGTTCTCAAACGATGTTGTTTACCTTTTAAAAGAGATTATGGATAGAAAAAATGTTGAGCATCCAAATATATTTACAGAATCAGGAAGATTTATAGTTGCTGCTCATAGTGTTTTAATCACACCTGTATTAGAGTTATTTTCACATGACTACCAAGCTAAGTTTTTAAATCTTAAAACTTCAAATCCCCCATTAATTGAAGAATTAAATGATCTGTATAACTCTATTGACAACAAAAGAGCAATAGAGTACTTACATGATGCACTTGATCATATGGAGTCACTTTTAACTCTTTTTGATTTGGGTTATATAGATCTTCAAGATAGATCAAATGCAGAGATTTTAGTTCAGTTGATTATAAAAAAAGCTTTATATATTAGTGATGTAAAAACTCCTGAGATTAAAAGACTACAAGCCCTTTTTCAAGAAAAGTATTTGATAAATGCTTCATTTTTTCAAAGCATTCCAGATTATTGGGGTTTAAAACAAAAGTTTCCAATAATGCCAATACATAATCTAAAAAAAGAGCCCCTACTCTCTGCAACACTTTGGGATATAACTTGCGATAGTGATGGAGAGATAGAGTTTGATCCAAGCTCACCTTTATATTTACATGACATAAACTTAGATATTGAAGATTATTTTTTAGCTTTCTTTCAAGTTGGAGCATACCAAGAGACTTTAGGGATGTCTCACAATATGTTTGAACACCCTACTGAAGCGACAATAGAGATAAATGATAACGGATTTGAAATAAAGCAGATTATAGAGTCTAACTCTATCTTGCAAACTTTAGAGTCTTTTAACTATAACTCAAATGAAATTCTTATTAAACTTAAAAATAAACTTGCTCAAAGTAATTTTATTACAGAAACAGAAAAAAGTGATACACTTGCAGTATTAGAAAACTATCTATACCAAAATGGTTATCTAAGAACTACTCAAATATAAAAGGATGAAGATTGAACGTTTTTTCAAAGATAAAAGAGGATTTTTCAAATGCATATAAAAACGATCCTGCAATAAACTCTAGAACTGACTTTCTATTTAATTATCCTGGACTTTGGGCTCTTTTTTGGTACCGTATATCCAACTCTATTGCTAAAAAAGGTTTTAAGAGATTAGCCCGTATGCTTATGGGTTTAAATCAAATTTTAACAAATATAGATATACACCCTTGTGCAACCATAGGCAGACGTGTTTTTATTGATCATGGTTTTGGTGTGGTTATTGGCGAAACAACTATAATTGAAGATGATGTTTTAATATACCAAGGTGTAACTCTTGGTGGTGTTAGCTTAGATAGTGGAAAACGACATCCTACAATTAAAGAGGGTGTTGTTATTGGAGCTGGTGCTAAGGTGTTAGGAAATATAACCCTAGGAGCTTTCTCAAAAATAGGTGCAAACTCTGTTGTTGTTAAAGATGTACCAGAATGCTCAACTGCTATAGGTATACCTGCTCATGTTATACAAAAAGGTAGATGTAAAGATCCTTTTTCTCATAACAAACTTCCAGATATAAATAAAGAGATGTTTGAATATCTTTTAAAAAGGGTTGCTATTTTAGAACATATTTTAGTTCGAGATAACCAAGAGTTGCTAGAGCAAGACTTAGAACTTGAAAATATATATGAATCTTTTATTAAATCTATGAAAAATTAGATTTAATATCATTGAAAACTTTTTTACAAACATATTTTTTGCTATAATCTTACAAATATTTATTATAAGGTACTAACATGCTTACTTCAAGAGTAAACACTCTATCTGAATCTATCACAATTGCTGTATCCTCACTTGCAGCAGATCTTAAGGCACAGGGAAAAGATATTATATCTTTTTCAGCTGGCGAACCTGATTTTGGTACACCTGATGTTATTAAAAAAGCTGCTATAAAAGCGCTAGAAGATGAGCATACAAAATATACTGCGGTTGATGGAACTCCACAAATTAAACAAGCAGTTATAAATAAGTTAAAAAAAGATAATGGTTTAACTTATACTCCTTCTCAAGTTATAGTAAACAATGGGGCTAAACATTCACTTTTTAATCTTTTCTCAGTTTTAATTGAGGATGGGGACGAGGTTATAATCCCTGCTCCTTATTGGGTAACCTACCCTGAACTTGTAAAGTACTGTGGTGGAAAAGTTGTAGAGATACATACTCAAGATACAGATGGTTTTAAAATCACACCTGATCAGTTAAAAAGTTCTATAACACCTAAAACAAAAATGATTATATTAACTACTCCATCAAATCCAACTGGAGCAATTTATTCTAAAAGTGAACTTGAAGCTATAGCAGAAGTTCTCAAAGGAACTGATATACTAGTTGCAAGTGATGAGATGTATGAAAAACTTACATTTGAGGGTGAGTTTACATCTGTTGCAAGCATAAGTGATGATATGTTTGAAAGAACTATAACCATAAATGGTCTTTCAAAATCAGTTGCAATGACAGGTTGGAGATTTGGTTATATGGCATCTCCTAAAGAGGAGATTATAAAAGCAAGTAAAAAGCTTCAATCCCAAAGTACATCAAATATTTGTTCTATTACTCAACAAGCTTCTATAAAAGGTCTTGATGGTAGTGCTGATGCAGATATTGAGATGATGAGAGTTGAGTTTAAAAAGCGTAGAGATGAAGCTGTTAAACTATTTAATGAGATAGATGGTTTAAGTGTATTAAGCCCTGATGGAGCTTTTTATCTTTTTGTAAACATAAAAGAGATTAGTAATGACTCTTTAGAATTTTCTAAACAACTACTTGAACAAAAAGGTGTTGCAGTTGTTCCTGGTGTTGGCTTTGGTAGTGAGGGTTACTTTAGATTTTCATTTGCATCATCAATAGAAAATATAAAAGAGGGAATTTCTCGTATAAAAGATTTTGTGGAAAACAAGTAGCATATAAAACGCTACTTGTTTTAATTACTTAATTTTACTAAGTGCAGATACAACTTGATCTACATTTTCAAGAGGTATATGAACCTTCCATTCAGGATTGTCTATATCTCCTGTCAATGTAATGCCTATGCTTGCAACGCTATGTGAATCTTTTCCATAAGGCTCATCTATCTTAGATATAGTTATCTTACCTTTTTTAGTTCCACTTAAATCAAAACTCTCTTTTATCTCTAACTCTTTACTCATCAGTAAACCTTTTTTTGATTATCCCAAATTATGCAGTAGGGAACAATAAGTAGCGTCTATGCTTGTGCATAAGGGGCGTTTAGAAAATTTTTGCGCCTACCTTATTGGTAGGTCAATAATTTTATGAATGTGCCTTGTGTACAATGATAGATGCAATCTTCAAGTTTTCTACTGCATAGTTTGGGATTATTTTACCTTATAAGTAAACAATAGTTTTGTAATTATTGTATAAAAACTGAAAGTAATAGAGTTTGTGTAAAAAAGTAGCTTATACTACTTTTTTAGTAATCTTGATAATTTTGCTTGATTTTTCAACCAAGTTTTATGATCAAGAGCTGGAAAACCTGCTAAAGTTTGTTTAGGTTCTTTAATTGTTTTGGTTAAACCACTAAAACCTGCTAAAGTTGTAAATGGAGCTATATTCAGATGTCCAGAGATTGCACCATGTCCACCTACTACAAAATTTCTTCCATAAGTTGTACTACCAGCACTTCCAGATTGTCCAGCAAATACACTATATTCACCAACTATACAGTTGTGACCGATATGAACTAAATTATCTAGTCTGCAACCTTTTTTGATTATGGTTGAGCTAAAAACAGCTCTATCTATAGCTACATTACTACCAAGCTCAACATCATCTTCTACCACAACATTACCATTTTGATAGATTTTAATATGTTCACCAAGATGATTTGTAGCAAAACCAAAACCATCACTACCTACTACAGTTCCAGAGTGTATGATACAATCATCCCCAACAATACAATCATGATATATTGATACATTTGGATATATAAAAGTATTTGAGCCAATTTTAGCATTTGCACCTATAAAAGAGTTAGCCATAATAGTACAATTATCACCAATAATTGCACCATTAGAGATATAAGCACCCCTTTGTATTTTTACATTTTTTCCTATTATAGCTTCTGGTAAATCATCATCCAATATAGCTGTTTGAAACTCTTTAGATAAACGAGCTAAAGCAATATACGCATTATCAACAACTACCGCAATAGTTTCTGATGGAACTTCGTCTTTAAACTCTTTAGTAACTAAAACTGCACCTGCTTTAGTATCTTTAAGTTGTGAAAGATATTTTTTACTTTCTAAAAAACTTAAATGTGAACTATTTGCATCATCTAAATTACTTAAAGCATCTATTTCTATATCATTATCAAGTTTTACATCTATTTTAGAAACCAATTCACTAAGTAACATAGTGCTATCTTTCTAGTGCAACAGCACCACTTCTTACAATCTCTTTAGGATTATACTTTTGTATAGCTTTCAAGAAGTTACCTACTCTTTTAGATTCATCAGCAACCATTGCGATAACGCTATTATCTCCAACGTTAACAATTTTCCCATTGTATGCTTGAGCTAAAGTATCTATAGCACTTATATCTTCATCTAAAGAAAACTTCACTAAAGCCATCTCTTTTTCAACTATATCTTCATGCTCTATAACCTTTAAAATAGGTATTAGTTTATGAAGTTGCTTTGTTATTTGTTCACTTACTCTAAGTGAACCTGATGTTACTATAGTTAGTCTTGAGTATTTAGATTCAGGTATTGGTGCAACTGTTAGTGACTCTATATTGTAACCACGAGCAGAAAACAAATCTGTTATACGTGAAAGAACTGAACTTTCATTTATAACTATAACAGAGATAACACGTCTTTGAGAAATTTCATTCATATTATTTATCTCCTTTGTTTTCTAACATCATGTTAAATAGACTTCCACCTGCTGGAACCATAGGCATAACATTTTCAAGTCTTTCAATCTTTACATCAATTAATGCTACAACATCTTTTTTAATTGCATCATTTAAAGCATCTTCAAACTCTTTTTTTGTTCTAACAACATAACCAACCCCACCAAAACTCTCAGCTAACTTAACAAAATCAGGTTGAGTGCTAAGATCTGTTTCAGAGTGTCTTTTGTTGTAAAAAAGAGTTTGCCACTGTCTAACCATACCAAGATAGTTATTATTCAATATAATATTGATAACTGGTAGTTTTTTCTCCACAGATGTCATCAACTCTTGTATGTTCATAAGTATAGAACCATCACCAGTAAAGTTTATACTAACACGCTCTTTATCTGCTTTTTTAACACCTATAGCACTTGGAAAACCAAATCCCATAGTTCCTAAACCACCAGAACTAGAAAACTGTCTAGGTCTGCTAAAAGGGTAAAATTGTGCAGTCCACATTTGGTGTTGACCAACATCTGTAGAGATATTTGCATTATCTCCAAGCATTTCACCAACTTTTTCTATAACCCATTGAGGCTTAAGATTTGGAGTATCTTCATTATATGAAAGTGGATGTAAACGCTCGAAGTTAGCAATAGTCTCTAACCATGGCTCATAACGTTGCTTGTCAACTTTTTCTCTTGCTATTGTTGTCATATCATTTACAACAGATTTAACATCACCAACTATTGGATAATTTGCTTTAACAAGTTTAGATATAGATGCAGGATCTATATCTACATGTATTACACCTGCATTTTTAGCAAATTCACTAAGCTTTCCAGTAACTCTGTCATCAAATCTAGCACCAATACCTATAACCAAGTCTGTTTCACTCATAGCCATATTTGCAGCGTATGAACCATGCATACCAAGCATTGATATTAGAAGCGGGTTCTCATGTCCTAAAACACCTCTTGCCATAAAAGTTTCAACAGCAGGAATACCTGTTAGTTTTACTAACTCTCTAATCTCATCACTAGCATTTGAGTTTATAATCCCACCACCAAGATAAAAAAGTGGACGTGAAGCGTTAGCTATAGCATCAACAGCTTTTTTAATCTGTCTATAATTACCCTTAGTAGTTGGCTTATAAGTTTCAAGTTCAACTTCAAAATCATAATCAAACTCAGCAATTTGAGCTGTAACATCTTTTGGTATATCAACATGAACAGGACCAGGACGACCACTATTAGCTATGTAAAAAGCCTCTTTAAGTATGCGAGGAAGATCTGCTGCATCTGTTACAAGATAGTTATGTTTTGTACAAGATCTTGAGATTCCAACTGAGTCTATCTCTTGAAAAGCATCAGTACCTATAAGTGTCATTGGAACTTGACCAGAAATTACAACAAGTGGAACTGAATCCATATATGCATCTGCTAAACCAGTAACTGCATTTGTAAAACCAGGACCTGAAGTTATCATAGCAACTCCAACTTTTCCAGAGATTTTAGAGTAACCCTCAGCAGCGTGTATAGCTGCTTGTTCATGTCTAGTTAAAATATGTTCAAAACCATCTTGTTTATAAATCTCATCATATACATTCATAATGGCACCACCTGGATAACCAAAAACAGTATCAACGCCTTCTTTAATCAATGCTTCTATGACCATTTGTGCACCGCTAATTTGCATATTGATACCTCCTATTATTATTCAAAATTATCGCAATTATAGGGAATTTTTGCTTAGAGGATAATCTAAATATCTTTACTTAAGCTATTTTTACAAAAATCTATAGCAATTCCCTCACGAACACCATCATCAATCACTAACATTGAGTTAAAATTAAATATTTTTAGTATCTCTTGAATTATAAAAATACCACTTAAAATTAAATCTTCACGCCCTACCTCAACTTTTAAAGCACGCTCTTTTTCATCTAAAGATATTAAATCATCATAAGCTTTTTGTATAGAGTCACTAGTTAAAACATACCCATTAACTTTTGAAGCATCATAAGTTTTATAGTCCATACCAAGCAATAAAGCAGCAATAGTTGTAGGTGTCCCACTAGAACCTATACAAAAATCAACTTTTTCACTTAAATTAAACTTCTCTTTCATCTGTTTAACTCTTGAGCTTATATACTCTTTTGTACTTTGCAAATTTTTATTTTTTTGAGTTGCTGTTACTATGCCTAAATCAAAACTCATTGATCTTGAAAAGTTAGTATCTTTATATATAATTTCACTTGAGCCACCACCAACATCAAAAAGCAAAAAGGAGTTAAATTGTAATTTCAACTTCTTAAGTCTTGCATCAACAGCGCACATCGCAAAAAAAGCTTCTTGATCAGAATCTATAATTTTAAAATCAATACCAACTTCGCTAAATCTATCTAAAACCTCTTGAGCATTTGAGGCAACTCTTAAAGCTTGAGTGGTATAAGCAACTATCTCTTGATCAAAGTTTATAACTTTTTTTGCCTCTTTAATAGCCTTTAAAATATTATCTATACTGTTTTCACTTATCTTACCAGTTTTATGAATATTATCAGCAGTTTTTACTATCTTTTCATATTCATTTAAAACCACTTCATTTTTGCAATCATACTCTAAAACCCTAAAAGAGTTTGAACCTAAATCTATAGATATCATCTATTTTCCATAATATTTTTTACAAGCATATGTGGCGACCATGATTTAAGTGAACCTTTATTTAAAAGTTTTATATTTAACTTTGTTAAAACACCCTCAGCTTTTATTTTTTGAACAAAATAATCTATATTATCATCTATACCAAGCATGGATATATAGTTTTTTATACCATCAGATAAGATATTTGAATCTACCTTATCTTTATATGCATTTTCAAGTTGAGTTATATAAACATTACTATATACACTAGCAATTGATGGATATTTACTTTTAATATCTATATAGTTTTCAAAAATTTTACCTAAAGTTATAATATCATCTGAATATGTGTAGCCAAGAGCTTTTTTTAATACATTTTGATAATCTTTTTCAACCTTAATAGCTATTTTATGCTCACTCAAACTTGGATACTTTTGTATTAACTCAAATATTTTTAGCAAATTATGATTTTCATAAGCATCATTTAGTTGATTTTCAGATTTTATAGCATTTTCAATATCTAATGCCTCATCATGAAACATATCAAAATTTATAAGAATTTTTGCAGTTTTAGTGGCAGATATATAATCATAATTTTTATAAAAGTTATGCATACTTACATAATAATTGTCTGCAAGTTTTTCTAAGGCATGATACTCTGCAAACTCTTTTAAAAAATGATGTTGTTCAGCTAGTTTAAACACTGCTTTATAGTTTTTATCTGCTAAATGTTTTTTAAAAAGTTCATAAACATTTTTTTGTGCAAACATCTCTTTAATTATAGAAGCTTTCTCAGATATACCTCTGAAATTGCTAAGTACATCTCTTGCTAAATCTTCCCCACGAACTTGTTTTAAAAGAGTTTGAGCTTTTTTTAAAGACTTACTCCAAATTTTTTGCATATGTATATATTTTTTTGATTTTTCGTAAGATTTGTGTTTTTTAGCTAAAGAGTATGCTAAAGAGTATTTTTCATTATCTACATGATTGCAAAACAACTCATAATCTTCAAAATTTTTAAAAAGTTCATTTATCTTTGTATTGTAACTTGGGACATCCCTAAATGCTTTAAGAACTTCTTGAGCTTTTTCATCTTTATGCTCAAGAAGATAAGTTTCGGCGATGTTAAAAGAGTCTTGCCATGTTTTTTGCTCTTTTTTAAATATATCAGAGTATTTAATTAAAGGATTTTTTTCAATCTTTTCATAAAATTGATTATAATCTTTTTTATCTATTAATTCTACAAGTTTTTTATCTGTACTATGTATATCGTAAACTATTAAGTTGCCATTTTCTAAAGATATATATAAATCTTTTGAATTTTTACAATAGTACAAGTAAACTATGTTGGAGTCAAATTTTAAAAATTTATCTGTTATAAGCTTTTCTTTATTTACATCATAAATATATACATACCCAAGAGCAGTACCAATAAATAAGAATTTTTTATCATCACTTATAGTTGCACAACTTGGATTATCTTTTAGCTTAGGTAACCTTTTTAGTATATTTCCTGAGTTTAAGGAGATTATAGCAATTTCACCATCAGATGAGATAGCTAATATTTTATTGTGGTTTATAGATACAAAACTTATAGATCTACATTTAAAAGCAACAATTTTTATAGTATCTAAAGTATCTGTATCTGTAATGTTGATTTTTCTATCGTAAGAGGATGTGATCAGATATCTTCCATCTTCGCTAAAGTTTACTAAATTAATCTCATCACCATGAGGAGGAACTGAAAATGCCAATCTAGCCGTAGTTAGGTTCCACACAAAAGTTTTACCATCAAGACCACATGTAACTAAAAATCTACCATTGGGATCTATAGTTAAAGCAGAAATATCACCATCATGCCTTTTTAAAGTATAAACTTTTTTTCTCTCTTTTAACAAAAAAAGAAAAGCCACATTTGCATCAGAAACAAATAATATTTTATCATTTATATCAATATATGTTCCAAAATCACTCTTATGTGATATATTTGCTTTAAATCCAGATACAATTTTTTTATTTTTAATATCTAAAAATCTTATTGTAGTATCCCTATCTACAAGGGCTAGAGTGTCATCACTCATAGGATTTATTTTAATAATAGCTTTGTCAAAGTCAAATTGTTTAAGTATTTTCATTATCAAAATTTAACATAATATAAATTATTTATAGTTTAAAGAGTATATATTAAAAAAACATATCATCTAAATCATCTTCACTGTCTCCACTACTTCCAACAACTAAACTCTCCAACATTACACAGTCACTAATTAATGATTTATCAAGATAGTGTATATTATCTGCATCTTGGTTTTCAAATATAGATTCTCTCCATTTTTCCAACTCTTGAGATATTGCCAAAGTAAGATCTATAAAATCGTTTTGATCAACACTAGTATCATGATTTTTAAACACTTCTGAGAGTTGATTTATAGCATAAGTTAAATTTACAAATTCAGGAATATTTTGTAAAATATCAGCATATAAAGAAAAACTTTCAGATAATGACACAGCATCATCTTTAGAGTTTGATTTAGAAAATTGATTTATCAAAACATCAATACTTTCACTAAGTTCAAGCAACTTATCGCTATATATCAATATATCTGTTGGATAATTTTCTATAAACTCAACTGCAGATATTGCATCAAAATCTTTGGTTAAAAACTTAACCTCAGAACTACTCAACTCTTTGTTCTCTTTAAGATTTTCTTCAAAAACTATATTTTTATTTTCAGTATCTATTTTGGCATTTATTTGACGCTGTAATTCATCTTTTTGATTCATTAAATCTATATATGAAATCTCCATCTTTTCTTGATACTCTTCAAGAAGTTTAGCATCACTAAGGTGACCACAAACTTTTGAAAGAACCTTTACAAGATTTTCAGTTTGAATAGGTTTTAGTAAAAAAGCATCTACACCACAATTGATTAAATCAATTAGGTACTCACCCTCATTATGAGCAGATATTACAACTATAGCTTGTTCGTAATTTATAGACTTTATCTTTGTACTCATCTGAACACCATTAAGACGTGGCATACTTAAATCTGTTAATATTAGATCATACGATCCTGATTGAAATTTTTCAAGTCCATCTTGTCCATCAACTGCCAAGGTGATATCGTTAAAAAACTTTTTTAAAAGATTTGCAATGCCGTTTCTAACATCATCATCATCCTCAACATATAA
The DNA here is from genome assembly GCA_015488775.1 of Helicobacteraceae bacterium. Taxonomy (GTDB): domain Bacteria; phylum Campylobacterota; class Campylobacteria; order Campylobacterales; family Sulfurimonadaceae; genus WFNF01. The sequence continues at coordinate 2,240 of WFNF01000103.1, read as the reverse complement.
AACACTTAAAGATGATGCTTGCTCTTTTAATAAGTTCGTATAATATGATAAATTTTTTTCCATTATGAGTACCTTGGTAATGTGATTGTGAATTTTGCCCCATCATTAGTGTTTGAAACACTAAGCGTTCCTGTACATTTTTTATTTATAATGCTTTTACTTAAATAAAGACCTAAACCGACACCATTTTTTTGTTTTTTTGTTGAGAAGTATGGTTTAAATATATTTGTTAAATTTTCCTCTTTAATCCCTCGACCATTATCTTTAATAACAATTTGAACTTCTGTATCAGAGATTTGAGACTCAACCCATATAGTTGCATCATTTTTTGGACTAGATTCAAACTCATCTATTGAGTTAAGCATAATATTTGTAATGGCTTGAACTAAAGCATTTTTTTCACTTACTATAGTAATGTCATTATCATTTTTTAAAATCAGTTGCACTCTTTTTTGAGCCAATATAGTTGCATTCATAGACTCAACTTCAAGTAAAAGTTTTTTTAGATTTAGCTCGTTTTTAGTACTAGAACCAGCAAAGTAACCCCTAAAATCATCAATAGTTACAGATAATTCTTTTACAACATCGTTAATTTTTTTAGTATATACAGAGAAGGTGTCATTTGTAAGTGAATCACTAAGAAAGTCCAACTCTAAAGATGAAACTGAAGTTGATATTCTATTTAATGGTTGTCTCCATTGATGAGCAATCATAGAAAGCATAGAATCAACTGCGTTTGTTGTAGAGTAAGTTATATCTTCACTCTCAAGTTGAAACTTTATTTTATATAAATCACTATTAAAATAGTTGATTTTTTTAATTATTTCGTCATTTTCATAAGCATTAAAAAAAAGTATATCTTGAATATAATCAAAAAGTTCTAAAAAATTCATAGGTTTTCTATCAAAAATAAGAACTACGCTTATATTGTCAACACTTATATGATTTCTAAAATCTTGAACAAACTTTAAAGCATCATCATAATAAGAAGCACAATATACAACAAGTAGATTGTTTTCATTTTTTAATGAATTTAAAAAGATATCCGACTCTTTATCAATAATATTAAAATTATTTAAGTCTTTTTGATCAAGTCTATCTGATATCTCTTTTTCACCATATACATACAAAAGTGGTTTAGTTAAATTATATTCCATAAACACAAAATATAATAACTAAGATTAAAAAGAGGTTATACTCATAAAATCAACTATAAGAATTATCTTTACTTAAGTAATTGTTTTCTAAAAGTAACTTTTTAATCTCTTGTTGATGCTCTTCACCTTTAGTCTCAAGATGTATAGTTACATTCGCGTCACCATAATCCAAAGAAGCGGCTGTTCTATCGTAAGCTATATGAACAATGTTTGCACCTAAATCTTCTAAAAGAGAAGTTAATATTTTTAATGAACCTGGTTTATCTACTAAGGTTACAGTAAGCTTTAACTTTCTTGCAGTTTTAGTTATACCTTTTTCTATGATTACTGAAAGTAGTGTAACATCAACATTTCCACCACTCAAAAGTATTGCCACATTTTCATCTTTTTTAAACTTTATCTTGTTGTGAAGTAAAGCTGCAATCCCAACAGCCCCTGCACCCTCAACTACAAGCTTTTGCCTCTCAAGTAAAAATAGCATAGCACTAGCTATCTCCTCATCATCAACACTTACAAACTGATCAACACCCTCTAGTATCATATCTAGAGTTTTTTTAGATGTGTCACGAACTGCTATACCATCTGCAATAGTTCTAACACTTAAAGTATCTTCAGCTTTTTTATTATCATAAGAGTTTTTCATAGCAGGAGCACCACAAGCACTAACACCAATAATCTTAATTTTTGGATTAACAGCTTTTACATAAGATGCAACACCAGCAATAAGTCCACCACCTCCAACAGGTACAACTATAGTATCTATATCTTTACACTCATTTAAAATCTCAATAGCACAAGTACCTTGACCAGCTATCACTTCATCATCCTCAAAAGGGTGAATAAACTCTAAAGAGTGCTTTTTAGCATACTCCATAGCATAGCCATAAGCCTCATCATAGTTTGAACCATGAAGTATAACCTTAGAGTCTAACTCTTTTACACCATTAACCTTTGTAAGTGGAGTAGATTCAGGCATAACTATAACACTGTTTATATTGTAATGTTTAGCAGAGTATGCAACACCTTGAGCATGATTACCTGCACTAGCAGCTATAACACCATGTTTTTTTTGCTCATCACTTA
>WFNF01000102.1 GCA_015488775.1 Helicobacteraceae bacterium | reverse complement strand
CCATCATATTACCTTTACAAAATCTTATTACTTATAAAAAATCAATTAAGCCTTATTTACTCAAAAAACTGCTTATAAAAACCAAAGTATCAAAGTTATTGTCTGCCCCTAACACAGCGAACATAGCTCTTATACGACTTATCGTCGAAGTTCGTGCCCCCATTGCCGAAAAACACTCCCCACGCAAGGGAACTATCTGATACAACCTCTGAAGAAGACCAGTAATAGCCAGATGCTACATGTTTAAAACCACTTTTAATTGCTGGACTATATTTTGTTATATCTACGATAGACTGTAACTCTTTTATACTTGGTAGTCTCCAGTCGCTATATCCGCCTAATGTTAAATCTTTACAATACTCTTTTGCATCACTCCAATTTTTTTGGACTTTTGCTGCAGCTTTATTATCTTGCCATGTTAGTCCCGTTTTTGTATCCGTAAATGTATCTGTACCAAAAAGCACACTAACACCTATCATAATCAAAAGGATTTTTCTCATCTAACACTCCTACTTTTCTTTTTAAATTGTAGCTATTTGCATGACTTATATGCCCTACAAATGAAGCTTGCACAGATAAAAACTTTTTTATCTCTTCAAGACTCATTTTTCCTTTTTGTTCTTCATAACTTTGAATATATTTTGCTTTTTTATACTTAAAGTTATGAACAACTCGTTTTCTTACAAGTACATAATGAGGTCTAATGATATAACCTAAAAAGTCTAAACCTGCATTGACAGGCTTTAAAAAAATATTTTCTCTTAATTCTAATCTTAAATTATCATACAAATATCTTTCTATATCTCTTTGTATATCCAAAAGTTTCTCTTTAGTGTTTTCAAATATAACAAAATCATCTACATACCTAATGTATTTTCTACATTTTAAAACTCTTTTACAGTAGTTATCGAAGTCGTTCATATATACATTTGCAAAAAATTGACTTGTCAAGTTACCGATTGGTAAACCTTTGTTTTTTGCTATTTTAAAAAGTGTTTTATGTGGAGGTATTAGCTTAAATGTTTTTGCATCACCTTTTAGTTTAGCATCTTTTGTAACATCATGAAAAATGATTTTATGTACTATCCATAGCATTTCATTGAGTGCTATAGATGTATCTTTAACTTTTGTATAATTTTTAACTATGGTTCTATTTAGCATCTGAAAAAGTATATTTTTATCTATGGAGTAAAAAAAGTTTTTTACATCTAGTTGTAAATAATACCTACTTGCCTTACTAAACTTCAAAGCTCTTTTTGTGGCATTATGGATTCCTTTATCAACTCTACAACTGTAACTATCATATATAAACTTTGGTTCATATATTTGTTCCAACACAGGAACAATAAGATGATGAATAACTCTATCAGAAAAATCAGCAGCAAACACCTCCCTAAGTTTTGGAGAGGTTGTCAAAAAACATACACTACGCTTAGGAGTGTATGTTTTTGTATTTAGTAAAGTTTCTAAGTTACAAATATTTTCTATAAGATTTAATTCAAACTCAAGAGCATTATGAGTATTACGTTTGCCCTTTCTACACCTTAAATAAGCATTATAAATCTCTTTAAAAGTAAACATTATCTGCCCCTAACACAGCGAACATAGTTCTTATTTGACTTATTGTTGTTGTTCGTGTTCCCATTGTTGAAATTCACTTTCCACGCATTGGAACTATCTGATACATTCTCTGAAGAAGACCAGTAATTGTTAGATGCTACTTGGTTGTCTATTTTAAAACTATAAATGAAAATGTCATATATAGTTTGCATAAAGCTATATACCTCTTTTGGGTAAGACAACCGCACAATATTTTGTTGCACTCTTATAAAATGTATCATTTTATAACTCTGGCATAGTGGTTTAACCACGCTTGTGATTGTTTACATATATCTACTAATAGTTTAGAACTATGCTCAAACTGTTTAAAACTTTTAAATGCCTTTAATTCTTTAGCAAGTTGAATCAACATCTTCATATCTTCACATTTATCTCGTAAAACTATTAGTTTATCTTGCTTCTCCTTATGAATATTTGCACGATGTATCAAGAAAAGCAACTCTTTTGAATACTCTCTTAAATCATTACCAATACTATACTTATGGTACTTATCAAAACTTTTGACAATCGTTTCAATATAAACACAAAATTCCATAGCACTTTTATAGATAGGTAAATTCTCATATTTCATATAAAATCCAAAGTATCAAAGTTATTGTCTGCCCCTAACACAGCGAACATAGTCCTTACCTGACTTATCGTCGTTGTACGTGTACCCATCGTAGAAACTCACTCGCCACGCACGGGAACTATCTGAAACACTCTCTGAAGAAGACCAGTAATAGCCAGATGCTACATGTTTGAAACCACTTTTTATAGCGGGATTGTATTTTGTATAATCGACAATGCTAAGGAGTTCATTATAATCTGCTAATCTCCAATCACTATATCCACCTAAAGTTAAGTTTTTACAATACTCTTTTGCACCACTCCAATTTTTTTGAACTGTTGCCGCAGCTTTATTATCTTGCCATGTAAGACCTGTGCTTTTATCATAAAAAATTTCAGTTTTTCTTTCTAGTGCAATCTTCTTCTTTTTTGCTATTCTCTGTTTTTCAAGTTTAGCTTTTCTTGCCTTTTCAGCTTCTTGCTTTTTCTTCAGTGCAAGTTG
>WFNF01000101.1 GCA_015488775.1 Helicobacteraceae bacterium | reverse complement strand
CGTTCAATGTCTTTTCACCTTCTAAAACTTCAATGACTCTCTTAGCTTTAAAATCTGCACTATATGTTGTTCTTTTTCTGCTCATTATAATATCTCCAATTTATCTTGTATTATTTTATCATTTAAGAATATAAATATTTTTGAAATTGATTATTTTTCTTGGGGACATTATAATATCAACTGTCTTCTTGAATTGGCGAAGTTTTTATGAAAGAATTTAGTCGTAAAATGACTGCTTAATTATGAGTTGAAATTGCACTTATTTCTTGAATTGGCCATCATATTATTTATTATCGTACGGACTTCGATAATTTTTTTTAAAACTTAAAGTAAAAATAAAATGTAGGTAATAGGGCTTATTTGGATGGCTCCGGATGCTGGATTCGAACCAGCGACCAAGTGATTAACAGTCACCTACTCTACCGCTGAGCTAATCCGGAATGTGTTAAGAGGTCGAAATTATAGGGAAAAATTTCTTAATTGTCAATGCTTTTTACGCTTTTTTATGAAATTCTTTGAATTTTCATAAAATATAAAGTTTCCTTGCTCTTTTTTACTTACTTTTTGCTCTTTTTCTAGTAAATTTAGATTTATTTTACTTTCATTATCAAAAAGTATCTCTATATCCTCTTTTGTTAGAGGTCTTTTGTCTAGTGTGTTTAGTATCTCATCTTTTGTATAAAAAGATTGTTTGTTATCTAGGTTTTTTCTTGATGCAATAAATATTGGTAATGAGGAATCAAACTCTTTAGATATATCATAAAGTTCATCAAAACTTATAGCTTCAATAGGGTAGGCGGGTGGTCTATCTACGCTTCCCAAATCAAATCTCTGTATCTTCTGCAGTTTTAAGTAAAAAGTATTAAGTTTTTTTATCTCATCTTTTGTGTCATTAAGACCTTTAACAAAAAGTGTTTCAAGATAAAGTTTGCCCTTGTACTCTTTAGAAAATTTTACAATGCTTGATAAAATTTTATCTAAATCTATATCTTTATATGGTCTATCTATCTTGTTGAAGATATCTTTACTTATCGCATCTACAGATAGTTTTACTTGATCAAACTTCAATAGTGTTTTATAGATGTTTGGATCATATATATTTGCCCCATTACTTAGTATAAGTGTTTGTGTTGATTGTTTGATCTTATCTACTTCATCTACCAACTCGTTTAAGTTTGGGTAGATGCTAGGCTCGCCATTTGCAGTAAAAGTTATGGCATCAAGATTTTTATGTGTTTTAAGTGCTTCTGTGAGCTCATTTACTATATCTTCTACAGCTACAGTATCAACTTGTTCTTGCATGGTTGCAGAAGGGGAGAGTTCACAGTATAAACAGTCAAAGTTACACTGTTTAAGTTGTGATGAGAGGTCAATCCCCAAAGATGAACCAAATCTTCTAGAGTTAACTGGACCAAAAATAGTTTTCACTACTTTTTACTTACTCTTTGACACTCTTTTACAAAGTGTATAGCATTTTCAACTGGAACATCTGGAAGTATTCCATGACCTAAGTTAAATATATGACGTGAAGTTTGCATAGTCTCTTGGATAACCTCTACACATTTAGTTGTTGCCTCTTTTGAGTAAAGACGACATGGCTCCATATTTCCTTGAAGAACGTACTTGTCACCTAACTTTTCTTTTGCTAAAGACATTGGAGTTGACCAATCAACACCAAATACATCAAAGTTACCATACACTTTATCTAAAAATGCAGGGACACCCTTAGGAAACATAATTATAGGTATATGAGGGTATTTCTCTTTTAAGTATTCTGCAATCTCTACCATGTATTTCCATGAAAATTCATCATACTTACCTGGTTCAATTGCCGCAGCCCATGAGTCAAAAATCTGAACAACATCTATGCCACTTTGTATCTGTTTTTCCATGTAAAGCTTTACAACTTGTGTTACTTTAGCCAATATATTATGAAGTAGTTCAGGATTTGAATACATCATTTTTTTACATATATTGTAAGTTTTAGTGCCTTGACCCTCTATCATGTATGTAGCAAGTGTCCAAGGAGCGCCTGTAAAACCTATTAGAGCTTTATTATCATCTCTTTCATCAAGTTGAGATCTTAGTAGTTTAATAGTATCAAAAACATAAGTAAGTTTTGATGCAGCTTCATCTCCACCTATAAGTGCATCTAAATCTTCTTGGCTTACAAGTGGGTCTGAAAATTTAGGTCCTTCACCTTTTACAAAAGATAAGTCCATTCCCATCTCATCAGGTATAACTAGTATATCGCTAAATAAAATTGCAGCATCAACACCAACTATGTCTAGGGGTTGTAAAGTAACCTCTGCTGCTTTTTTAGGATCGTGACAAAGGTTTAAAAAGTTTCCAGCCTCTGCTCTTACTGCCATATATTCTGGTAAGTAACGACCAGCTTGTCTCATCATCCAAACTGGTGTGTACGGAGTTTCTTTACCAAAACATGCATCTACAAATATTTTTCCCATTATTATTCCTATATATTAAACTGAAATTTAAACTTCTAAAAGCTCAAATATTAATTAAATAACCGACCTTATTTACCTTTGAATAAAAGTAAATAAGTTACTAAATACTACTTAGTGAGCATCACCCTTATGTAAAAAGTAAAGAGCAATGGCTAAAAGTAAGATAGAAGCTGAAAAGTAAAGCATCTCTAAAGCACCAGTATAAGTTGTATGTAAAACTTTTTGAAAAAAGCTTACTACTAAAACCATAATAATAACTTTTGCAATTTTATCTTTTAGTTGATCAAGTGAATGTATAGCTAGCACTTTTGAACTGTTTTCATCTTTATCTGCTGCATCTATCTTTGAAACAAAAAGTTCATATATACCCATAGAAAAGATTAGTAAAACTACTGCTATAAGGTAAAGATCTATTGCTCCTATAACTTGTGAAACTACATCTACATGTAAGTCTTTTGGGTGTAGATGATTAAAAATCATATTAAAGACTAGAACCATAACATTCCATATATCAAGTGAGCCAACTAAAAAAAGTATTATCGCTCCAAACATAGAAAAGATAACAGCAAATATTGTGAAAAGCCTAGATTTCCATAGTACATTTTCAAAGATACTTTCAAACATATATTATGCTTCCATCTCGATAAATTTTTGTGCAATTCGTACTGCATTTGTAGCTGCACCAACTCTTAGGTTATCAGCAACAACAAATAAGTGCAAAACATTACGTCTATATAAATCAACTCTAATACGACCAATAAAAGTTTCATTTTTATCTACACATAATGCTGGCATAGGATAAACACTTTCCATAGGATCATCTAAAATGATTATATTTGGAGCTTTTGAAAGTAAGTCTCTTGCTTCGCTTGCATTAACATCGCTATCGAAAGTTAAAGTTAAAGATTCTGCGTGACCTCTTAGAGTTGGTACTCTTACACAAGTAGCACTAACTTCAACCTCTTTATGAAGAATCTTAACAGTCTCATTAACCATTTTCATCTCCTCTTTTGTATAGCCATTTTCTTGAAAAACATCAATTTGTGGTATAACATTTAGAGCTATTTGGTGTGGGAAAGCCTTATGCTCACTCTCCTCTAGCTTAAACTGAAAAAAGTCTTGCATTTGATCTACAAGTTCTTTCATAGCAGTTTTACCACCACCTGAAGTTGCTTGGTAAGTGCTAACATCTACACGCACCAAGTCATAAGCATCATCAAGAGGTTTTAAAGCTTGAACCATCTGTATAGTTGAACAGTTTGGATTAGCAATAATACCTGTTTTTTTCCACTCTTTAATATCTTGTGGATTTACTTCTGGAACAACCAAAGGTACATCCTCATCCATTCTAAAGTGTGAAGTGTTATCTATAACAACAGCTCCAGCCTTAGCAGCACTTGGTGCAAACTCTTTAGAGATACTTCCACCAGCACTAAAAAGTGCTATCTCTATCTCTTCATCTTTAAATATATCGTGAGTTAGTTCTTGTATTACAAGCTCATTTCCATTAAAGTTTAATGTATTTCCAGCACTTCTTGAACTTGCCATAGGTACTATTTTATTAAAAGGAAAATCTATCTCCTCTAAAATTCTAAAAATCTCTTCACCAACTGCTCCACTAGCACCAACAACTGCTACATTATATTTTTTCAACTTATTCTCCTATATTGTATTTTTTCATTTTTTCATTTAGATTTTCATTACTCATACCTAGCTTTTTACTACTAGCATCTAAATCATTTTTCATCTCAAGTAAAACTTCTATAATCAACTCTTTTTCCATTTTTTCAATATTACTCATAGAGCTAAGTCCACGAGATTCCAAAAACAGATCATCAGGTGTGATTATATTGTCTTCACACAGAATAGAAGCTCTTTCTACCACCGATAACAACTCTCTAATATTACCAGGCCACTTGTAAGATATAAGTGCTTCTTTAGCCTCTTTGGAAAAGCTTAACTCTTCTAAAGAATACTTTTTAATATTTGATTCTAAGGCACTACTTGCTATTGGTAATATCTCATCTATTCTTTTTCTTAGAGGAGGTATATTTATAGGTATAGTGTTTAGTCTATAATATAAATCTTCTCTAAATTGATTGTTTTGAATCATGCTTGTTATAGAAGCATTTGTTGCACTTACTACTCTAATGTCTATTTTTATAGTTTTAGATGAGCCTAGTCTTTGTATCTCTTTTTCTTGAAGAGCACGAAGAAGTTTAGCTTGCAGAGTAAATGGCATTTCACCTATCTCATCTAAAAAAATTGTTCCACCATCTGCTGATTCAAACTTACCAATTTTCTTTTCACTTGCATCAGTAAATGCACCTTTTTCAAAACCAAAAAGTTCACTTTCCAATAAATTCTCTGGTATTGCAGCCATATTTAAAGCTATAAAAGGTTTTTTAGCTCTTGGTGAGTTTTTATGTATGAAGTTAGCAAAAACCTCTTTACCTACACCACTTTCACCAAGTAACATAATACTCGCATCGCTTGAAGCAGCTTTTTTTGCCATCTTTTTTATTTTTTCTAAGGCGTCTGAACTTGCAATGAAATCATCATGTTCCACTTTTTTACTTAGTACTTTTTTTGTTACTTCTTGAACTTTAGATGAACGCTCTATGGCTTTGATTAAAGTATCTATCTCGAAAGGTTTAAGTAAAAAATCTTTTACACCAAGATGTATAGATTCTATCGCTCTTCCTAAAGTTGCATTAGCAGTCATAATTATAACTTCATACTTACCATCAAGTTTATTAACAAACTCTATACCATCCATTTTTGGCATATTTATGTCAGTTATGATTAAATCAAAAGTAGAATCTATCTTTTTTAATGCATCAATAGCATTTTTAAAAGTTATGATTTCATACTTTTTATAATCTTCAAAGGCTATCTCTAGTGATTTACGCATGTTGATATCATCTTCAACTATAGCAATTTTCATAGAACCAGTACTCCTTTTTAGACATACTTTACTGTTTTATTCGCGTGAGTTTAACAAAATTATCATTAATTTGGACTTCAAAACATGTAGGTTCTAATCGTAAAGTTGTGAGATTTGAGTTTATAAGGTTTTGCGTTTTTTCCGAATTTTTAAGTTCTAAGTAGTATGGCATTATATTTTCGACAAAATCTGTAATATTATTTTGTAAAAAGGAGTTTAGAGTATCTGTTTTTGTTCCAAAAATTATAAATGCTTTATCGTAGTATCCAGCACACTCTTTCATACTTTTTGAAACTGAAAGTTTTTCACTGTATAACATTGAGTTTTTGATTACAGATCTATATGATATGATGTATTGATCAGCACTTAAAAAAGTGCTAAGAAGAAGTAAGTTTAGAAGCTTATATAACACTTTTTAGTGAAATTGATTGTAAGATAGAGTTATCTCCATCTCAACTTCACATAGACCCTCTTTAAAAGTTGTCTCTACTATGCTTGCATCTCTAACAAGTGCATTAACATTTGTTCTAATAGTTGATTTCTTAACCATCATGTTCTTAATTAAGTCATCACCTTCTACTCTAACACCCTTAACCTTCTCAGCTATCATCCTATAAGCATCAGCTATGGCTGCTCTTTTAGCTAAGGCGTAAGATTGAGCAGGGCTAGCAGTGTTCATTGGTGAAACACCTTGACCTATAACAGTGATTCTTACATCATTGTTAGCAGCCAAAACTTGCTCTTGTTGAGTGTTTTGAGTATCACAGTTACAAGATTGTGTATCATGATTTTCATGTGCCATGGGTTGTGTACTTTGTGTAGGAATAGCAGCAGGCTGTTGTGGTGTATTATTTAGTACATGTACATCTTGTGCAAAAGCTAGAGTAGCAAAAGTTAGTAAAGTACTTAAAATAAGAGTTTTTCTCATTTTATCATCCTTGAAAGATTTTATTAGTGAAACTAAGCAATAAGTGTACCAAATGGCACACTTATATTCTTTTATTCACCGTTTTCTATTAAATCGTCAATTTCGTCTAATTCTGCATCTTCTTCATTTTTAGGACAAACTGCTATATTAACAACTTCATCACCTTTAACTATATATACACCAGAAGTATTACGTCCAGATTTGGAGATAGTTTGCATATCTACTCTAATCATTTTACCCTCTGTGGTAAGTGCCATAAGGTCTTTAGTTTCATCAACCATTACACAACCAACAACGTTTGAACCAGTTTTAGAGTTAAGTTTCATAGCTATAACTCCAGATCCTGCTCTATTTGTAAGTCTGTACTCTTGAGCGGTTGTTCTTTTACCTATACCTTTTTCACTTACAGTTAAAATCTCTTGTTCATCAGAATGTATTATGTTTGCATCTACAACAACATCATCATCATGTTTAAACTTAATACCTCTAACACCACGAGTTGTACGACCTTGCTCACGAGTTTTTTCTATCTCAAACTTAATACATTGGGCACTTTTAGTTAAGATGAAAAGATACTTAGTATCTTTAGTAGCGATTTTTGCTGTGATTAACTCATCTTCTTCATCTAGTACAATTGCTCTTACACCATTGCTTCTAATATTTGAAAATTCACTTAAATTTGTACGTTTAACTATACCATTTTTAGTAAAGAAAACAAGTGATTTTTCCTCATGGAAGTCAGTTGTAGGTATGATAGATCTAATCTTTTCTTCACTTTGTAGGTTAAGTAGATTTACAACTGCTTTACCCTTAGCTGTACGACTTCCCTCAGGGATTCTATAAACTTTTAACCAATGTAATTGACCACGATCACTTACAAAAAGTAAAGTATCATGAGTATTACAAGTAAAGAATTTTTCTATAAAGTCGTCATCATAAGTAGTAACGGCAGTTTTACCCTTACCACCACGTCTTTGTTTTTCATAAGAAGTTAGTGGAACTCTTTTGATATAACCTCTATGCGTTATAGTAACAACCATAGGCTCATTAGGGATTAAATCTTCAATATCTATATCATCATAGTTGTCTTCAATCATAGTACGGCGTTCAACTTTTTCATATAGAGACATAACCTCTTGAAGCTCGTCTTTAATAATACCTTTAAGAACACTTTCACTTTTTAAGATAGACTCAAGGTAGTTTATGGTTTTCATAAGTTCAGCTAGCTCATTTTCGATTTTTTCAATCTCTAAGCCAGTTAGTCTTCCAAGACGCATAGCAACAATACTAGCTGCTTGTATCTCAGAAAAATCAAACTCACTAACTAGATTTTCTCTAGCATTTTCTTCATTTTCTGAGGCACGAATAGTTTTAATAACTTTTTCAATTATATCTATAGCTTTTTTAAGACCCTCAAGTATGTGTGCTCTAGCCTTAGCTTTTTCTAAGTCAAATATAGTTCTTCTAATAATAATAGTTTTTCTATGATTTAAAAAATGCCCTAACATCTCAAGTAAAGAGAAAACACGAGGCTCTTGGTTGAAAATAGAAAGCATGATAATACCAAAAGTAGTTTGCATATTTGTAGATTTGAAAAGATTATTTAGTACGATTTCACTCATTGCGTCACGCTTAAGCTCAATTACAACACGTATTCCATCTCTATCACTCTCATCTCTAATCTCAGATACACCCTCTAGTTGTTTGTCTTTTACTAGGTTTGCAATGTTTTCAATTAGACGAGATTTATTAACCATATAAGGAACTTCATCTATTACAATAACATCTCTATTCCCTTTTTTCTCAATATGTGTTTTAGCTCTTACCTTTATGCGACCACGACCTGTCTCATAAGCATCTAAAATCCCTTTTTTACCATATATTGTTCCACCAGTTGGAAAATCTGGAGCTTTTACAAACTCCATGATATCGATTAAAGTAGATTCAGGGTTGTTTACTAAATGTATTAAAGCACTTATAATCTCTTTAGGATTATGTGGTGGTATGTTCGTTGCCATACCAACTGCAATACCACTTGAACCATTTATAAGTAAGTTTGGAACACGAGTTGGAAGTACTTCTGGTTCTTGAGTTGTTGCATCATAGTTATCTGTCATATTAACAGTATCTTTTTCAAGATCTTTTAACATTTCACCAGCATACTTAGTCATTCTAGCTTCTGTATAACGCATAGCAGCTGCATTGTCCCCATCAATAGAACCAAAGTTTCCTTGTCCATCAACTAAAGGCATACTCATAGAAAAATCTTGAGCCATACGTACAAGTGCATCATAAACAGCAGTATCTCCATGTGGATGGTACTGTCCGATTACATCACCAACAATACGTGCTGATTTTTTATACTTAGATCCAGCACTTAAACTTAGCTTATCCATAGCGTATAAAATACGTCTATGCACAGGTTTAAGCCCATCTCTTACATCAGGAAGAGCACGTCCAATAATTACACTCATTGAGTAGTCAAGATAACTTGCTTTTAAAGTATCTTCAATATTTATATTTTCAATTTCGCTTTGTTCTAGCTGATCACTCATTGCTTACCTTAGTTTAGAAAATTGTGCTTATTCTATCTAAAATGGGCTTAAAATCAATGAAAAAGATAATTTGATGTAAAATATATCTATTATTATTCATGATGTTAAAGTATAATTATTATCATAAAATTTTATATATCTATTATAATAATCTATGTGTATAAAATTTAAGCACAAAATTGATTTTTAAACATTACTTTCATATTACAATGCTAATTGAATTTTAACACAAGGATACCAATTGGAAAATTTCGCTGATGTACAGTATATATTAACTAGTTTCTTAATGCTTTTTGCTGGAGCTTTAGTTATGTGGATGGCTGCTGGATTTGCTATGTTAGAAGCAGGTCTTACTAGAACAAAAAATAATGTTGTAATATTAACTAAAAATATTGCTCTTTACTCAATCTCTGTTATTATGTTTTACTTTATAGGTTATAACTTAATGTATGGTGCTGGTGGTGCTTTTATGGGTGATATAGCTTTTAGTTTAAGTGGTATAACTTATGATGATCACTCACTTATGGCTGACTTTTTCTTTCAAGTTGTATTTGTTGCAACTGCTGCGTCTGTAATCTCTGGTGTTGTTGCTGAGAGAATGAAGTTATGGCCGTTCCTTATCTTTGTTGTAATCTTATCTGGTGTTATTTACCCAATTCAAGGTCACTGGTCATGGGGTGGAAGCTCACTTGGTGGTTTCATGGATGGTTTCTCTGACTTTGCTGGTTCTACTATAGTTCACTCTGTTGGTGGATGGGCTGCATTAGCTGGTGTTATCTTACTTGGTGCAAGAAAAGGTAAATATACTAAAGATGGTAAAGTTAGACCAATTCCTGGTTCTAACATGCCTCTTGCAACTTTAGGTACATTTATTCTTTGGTTAGGTTGGTTTGGTTTTAATGGTGGTTCTGTTTTGGCTATGGGTACAAAAGAAGATGTTGATAGTATAGCAATGGTTTTTGCTGATACAAATATGGCTGCATCTGTTGGAGCGGTAACTGCTGCTTTAATGACACAGTTTATGTATAAAAAAGTTGACCTTACTATGGTTCTTAATGGTGCTCTTGGTGGTTTAGTTGCTGTTACTGCTGGACCTGATCTTGGGATGTTTGCTTCTACAATTGATGGTTTAGTTGCTGGTGTATTAGTTATATTAGCAGTTCCTTTCTTTGATAAGCTTAGACTTGATGATCCTGTTGGAGCATTAAGTGTTCACCTTGTTAATGGTATTTGGGGAACTTTAGCTGTTGCTATCTTTAACCCTGAGGTTACATTCTTTGCTCAAATCAAAGGTATATTCGCGGTTGGTGTGTTTACATTTACTGCTTCATTTGCTGTTTGGTATGTTCTTAAACTTGTTGTTGGAATTAGAGTTACTGAAGAGGAAGAATATGATGGTGAAGATATGCACGAAAGTGGAATCGAAGCTTACCCTGAATTTGCTAAAAATTTAAAATAGTTTTGGTATTATTTTAAACTACAAACCAAAGCCAAGGCTTTGGATATTTTATAAGGAAATATTTATGAAAAAAATTGAAGCTGTGATTAAACCTTTTAAACTTGAAGATGTTAAAGATGCACTTGCAGAAATTGGAATTACTGGTATGACTGTAAGTGAAGTTAAAGGTTATGGTCGTCAAAAAGGTCATTCTGAACTTTACCGTGGTGCTGAATATGTAGTTGATTTTTTACCGAAAATCAAAATGGAGATGATTGTTGATGCTGAAATTGTTGATCAAGTAATCAATACTGTTACTGAAGCTGCTCGTACAGGTAAAATTGGTGATGGAAAGATATTTGTATCTGACATTGATCAAATTGTTCGTATTAGAACTGGTGAAACAGACAGCGAAGCAATATAATTGCATTATTATAAAAGAGTTTAACTCTTTTATAAACTCTTTTTACTTTAGCCTTTTTAAATTCCTCTTTTTAAACCACATTTAATTTTTACTAGATAGACTATGTTAATTAAAATCTATACAATTATATATTGTATATATTTTTCATAAAGGGATATTAATGCTTAGTTTTGCATCATTTTTTAAACTGTTAAAAGAGTCATTTCGTGACTTAATGCCAATTATCCTTGTTATAGTATTTTTTCAACTTGCCATTATTCAAAGTGTACCTGATCATTGGCTTAGTACTGCGATTGGTTTGGCTATAGTTGGTGTTGGTCTTGCGGTATTTTTACTTGGTCTTGAAGTTGGTATATTTCCTGTAGGTGAAAAACTTGCTAGTGATTTTGCTCATAAAGGTTCAACTTTTTGGATTATACTTTTTGCTTTTATGGTTGGTTTTGGTACTACAGTTGCAGAACCAGCACTTTTGGTTATAGCACAAAAAGCTGCAAGTATTAGTGGAGGTAGGATTGATGCTTTTATTTTAAGAATGGTTGTTGCCTTTTCTGTGGGTCTTGCCCTAGTTATAGGTGTTTTTAGGATTATTAAAGGTCATCCTATACATTACTATATAATCACTGGATACATACTTGTTGTTGGTTCAACTGCATTTTCACCTTATGAGATAGTAGGTCTTGCATTTGATCTTGGTGGAGTTACCACTTCAACAGTTACCGTGCCATTAGTGGCAGCTCTAGGCATAGGTTTAGCTAGCACAATTAAAGGCCGAAATCCAGTTTTAGATGGCTTTGGGCTTATCGCTTTTGCTTCATTAACGCCTATGATATTTGTTCAGTTTTATGGTATTTTTGTTTATCAATTTGTTGATATTAAAGATATAGTTGCTCCTGTAAAAAAGATACTTGAGGTTGCATCAAACACTAGCTCTTTCTCTTATGATTTTAATCTTA
This sequence comes from Helicobacteraceae bacterium, assembly GCA_015488775.1. GTDB lineage: Bacteria > Campylobacterota > Campylobacteria > Campylobacterales > Sulfurimonadaceae > WFNF01. The sequence continues at coordinate 14,604 of WFNF01000101.1, read as the reverse complement.
TTCATCTTATACATGGATTACTAGATGTAATAGGAGATGTATTGCCTATTCTTGGTGTGATAATCTTTTTTCAGTATGTAATACTTAAAAAGCCAGTAGAAAATCTTAAAAATGTTCTTATAGGTTTTGCTTTTGTAGTTGTAGGTTTAGATGCATTTATCGTAGGTTTAGAGATGGGACTTTTCTCTCTTGGAGAAACTATGGGTTATGAACTTAGTAAACATGGTAATGTTTTTATGATTTACTCTTTTGCTTTTGCTATAGGTTTCTCAACAACTATGGCTGAACCATCTTTAACAGCTATCGCTAAAAAGGCTAAAGAGATAAGTGATGGTAAGATAAATGATTTTGTTTTAAGACTTTTTGTGGCTCTTGGAGTTGCAATAGGTATCTCCCTTGGTGCTTTTAGAATTGTGAATGGTGGTGAGATAGTTTACTATATTATGGCTGGTTATCTTTTTGTAATAACACTTACTTTTGTTGCTCCAAAATATATTATACCTATCGCTTATGATAGTGGCGGGGTTACAACATCAACTGTAACAGTTCCATTAGTTGCAGCACTTGGACTTGGACTTGCAACAAACATAGATGGTCGTGACCCACTTATTGATGGTTTTGGACTTATAGCATTTGCATCTTTATTTCCTATGATAACAGTTATGGCTTATGGTGTTATAACTGAGAGTATGGGCATTAAAGGTGAGCACGAACGTGGAAATATTCGTATGGATGAGTTAGAACAAGCCTTAACTCATGCTGAAGATATGGGACTTTCAACTGTAAATGTTTATGGTACAGATAAGAGACACTCTTACAAAGAACAGTTCTCAGCAGTTCATGTAATAGTTCCTCATGCAAAAGAGGAAAAGGCTCTACTTAGTGCAAGAGACTCAGGTGCTCATGGAGTTACAATTATGCCAGCACATGGTATGGGATTAGATGAGATGGATAATTTTTATAATCGATTGCACTCTGATGTTACTGACTCAAATTTAATGTTCATTACTCCTACAAGAACAGTTGATGAGATTGTTAAAAATATAATGAATGATTTAGATATTACTGGTGATGGAGAAGGTATAACTTTCTCATATCCAATTTCGCATGTAAAAGGTATTACACTTAAAATTGCAGATATGTGATACGTTATAAGAAGTTTTATAAACCCATATAAGGTTTTAAAACTTCAGGAATCTCTACGTTTCCATCCTCTTTTTGGTAGTTCTCCATTATAGCAACTATGGTTCTTCCAACTGCTAGTGATGATCCATTTAGAGTATGAGTAAAAACATTTTTCTTTTGATCTTTAAAACGTATCTTTGCACGTCTTGATTGAAACTCTTTAGTGTTTGAGATTGAACTTATCTCTCTATATTTGTTTTGACCTGGTAACCATACTTCTAAATCTACAGTATAAGAAGCACTAAAACCTAAGTCTCCTGTACAAAGTCTTACTTTTCTATGTGGCAGTTTTAATGCACTTAATATATCTGAAGCACAAGATACCATATCATTAAAAACCTCTTCACTCTGATCAGGTTTTGTTATGCTTACTAGTTCCACTTTATGAAACTGGTGTTGTCTAATTATACCTTTTGTATCTCGTCCTGCACTACCTGCTTCTTTTCTAAAACATGAGGTGTATCCTACCATTTTAATAGGTAGCTGTGACTCTGGTATGATTTCATCGCTAAAAAGATTAGTTAAAGGAACCTCAGCAGTAGGTATAAGGTAAAGATTGTCATCTTCAACCTTATACAGGTCATCTTCAAACTTTGGAAGTTGCCCTGTACCTCTAAGAGCATCAGGGTTCACAAGTTGTGGTACACTCATCTCCATAAATCCACGACTACGGTTAAAATCTAACATGAAGTTTATAAGTGCTCTTTCAAGTCTTGCACCTGTATCTTTTAAAACGCTAAATCTAGATTTTGCTATTTTTACACCACGCTCAAAGTCAATCCAGCCATTTATATCACTTATCTCATGATGCTCTTTAGGTGTAAAGCTAAAAGTTGGAATCTCTAAAATTTTCTCAATTTCAACATTTTCATCTTCATCTTCACCATCTGGAACACTTTCATCTGGGATGTTAGGTACAGACATAGCTAAAGAGTTTAGTGATTCTTGGGCTACTCTTTGTGCCTCTTTTAACTCTTCAACTAAAATTTTATTTGCATCAACTTTAGCTTTAAGCTCACCTATATCTTTACCCTCTCTTTTGTAAGTTCCAAAAAGTTTAGACATAGCATTTTGGTTTGCTTGTGCCTCTTCAAAAGATATTTTTGCTTGTTTAAGCTCTTCATTTTTCTTTTTTAAATCTTCTAAAAGTTCAATAGAAACCTTTTTTCTTAAAAGCTCTTTACTAACGCCATCAAAATCTTTTTGTAATAATTTTAAATCTAACATAATCTTCCTATAATTTTATAATGTAATAATATCTCTAGCTAACTCAAACTGATTAGCTGACATAAGGTGTATCTTTGGGTGAAGCTCTTTTAGTTCATCAAAGAGATTTTTACTTAACTCAAAACCAACTTTTTTCTCCTCATCTTCACCTTTTTCATGGGCAACTCTTAGCTTTTCAACCCATGATGGTGGTACATTTATACCAGGAACATGGGAGCTTAAAAACTGAGCAGTTCGTAACTTCATAATAGGAAAATATCCTAAAATCAGAGTTGAATCCTCGTTTTTATTTTCATTTTTAGCTTCATTCATTAACTCAAGCATATTTTTTGCATTTTCGATATCATAAACTGGTTGTGTTATTATTCCACTTGTTCCTAAAGATATTTTTTTAGACATCTTCTTTTGCAAAGTTTTAGGATTTTTAGCATAAGAGTTTACAACTGAAAAACCAAACATATCTATTTTGCTATCTTTTAAAGGTTTTCCTGCGTAGTCTATACCTGAGTTTAAGCAGTTTACCATCTCTAAAAGCATTGAACTATCACTTTCAAAAACACCTTTGGTATGTGGTTGATCACTCATCTTAGCACTATCTCCAGTTAGAGTTAAAATTCCATTTACACCAAGAACAGAAGCACCAAGAAGATCCGATTGAAGAGCAATTTTATTTTTGTCTCTCATGCTCATTGTTGCAATGCTTGGAAGATTAAACTCCTCTTGCAATTTATAAGAAGCAATAATTGAGTTTAACTTTAGTTTTGCAAGTGGTGAGTCTGTTGTTGTGAACCCATCTATATGATTGTGTAATCCTAAGTCATTTATCTTTAAACTTACATCTTTAAAGTTGTTTCCATGTGGTGGAGTTACCTCTAAAGTTATGTAAGTTGAGTTATGTAACTTGTCTATTAGTTTGTTTATCAATAAAAATCCATTTATTTAGATATAATTTCGACATTATAACTGAGATAAAGTACTTTTTTTATAAAAATGTATATATTTATTTCAAAAACAAAAGGATACCACATAAAATTAGCAGTTTTTGATTTTGATTCTACTTTAATGGATGGTGAAACTATAGATTTTTTTGCAGAACAACTTGGTATAAAAGAGGAAGTCGCTGCAATTACACACAAAGCAATGAGTGGAGATCTTGATTTTTTTGAGTCTTTACAGATGAGAGTTGGATTGCTTAAAGGTTTAGATTTTAAAAAAGTTGAAGAGATATCTCATAATCTACCATATATGGCAGGTGCAATAGAAACTATAAAAGCTCTAAAAGATGCTGGTCTTACTGTAGTATGTTTTAGTGGTGGTTTTAGAACTGCTACTTCATACGCAAAAGATATCTTGGGTTATGATGCTGATTTTGCAAATATTTTACACCATAAAGATGGAAAACTTACAGGTTTAGTTGGTGGAGATATGATGTTTAACACCTCAAAAGGTGATATGATAACAAGACTACAAAAAATATTAAATGTAAATAGAGAAGAAACAATGGTTATTGGTGATGGTGCAAATGACCTTTCTATGTTTGCTCACGCTGATACTAGAGTAGCTTTTTGTGCAAAAGAGGTTCTAAAAAAAGAGGCAAATGTCATTATTGACACAAAAGATTTAACACAAATACTTTCAAAGGTAACATTATGACAAACACAGTATGGACACAATATAACGCAGATAACTCTATTATAGATTATATAAACACTTTTTTTGAAAAAGACACAAGAAGAATATTTCTTGATGATGATGATATATATAAGATTGTAAAAAGATTTCTTACTAAAAAAGAGATGAGAACTTTTTGTATGAGTGCCGCAGGTCTTGAAGATGAATTGATTTTAAAAGAGTTATCATGTGATAATGAGCTTTTATCTAAACATAGAAGAAAGATAAATCAAAAACTTACTTCTAGAGATATGTCTAAGGCTATTTTTGAGCTTGTAGAGGTTGATGAGTAACTAGTTTACTCAACGCTGTTTAAAATTATGGTTTGTATCTCTATTTTTTACAAAAATGTAATTATATAGAGTACAATAGAATGATTTAAAAAATGAGGGAGAAATCAATGAAAAAAAGTACATCAGTATTTTTAGCTGCAGTAGTAGCACTTGGTATGTTAAGTACTACGGCGTCAGCAGATATAAAAAAAGGTCAAAAAGGTTACCTTAAAAAATGTAAGAAGTGCCACGGCAACGGCACTAAAGGTTCTGCAATGAAAACTCAAGCCGAGTGGGAAGAACTTTTTGCTAACGATGGTAAAAATATTATTGCTAAACATAATGGAACTAAAGCTGAAAAGTACTTTAATTCTAAAAGTTTTAAGAAAAAAGCAGTTCATATTAAAGACTTTTTATACCAATACGGTTCAGACTCAGGAAACGTACCTTCTTGTGGTTAATCTTATAGCTTAAGCGTTTTTACGCTTAATGCATCTTATTTATAATCTTAAAGTTCAAAATTATCTAAAAAACTTCTTCATAGCTTTAAAAAATATTGCAAATAATCCTCTGTTTTTAATCAGTTCATCTATATATTGATCATAACTTTGTCCCTTGTCATCAAGGTAACCAGATAGATATTTATGTGCAGCATCAATTCCACTTTTATCTTCAATAGCTTTTAGTTTAGCATATAATAATTCTATCTTTTCTATAACATCATCTGATGCTGCTTTTCTAAAAGCTGTGTATTGTGTAACTTGGTTAGATATGGGATCATTTTTTGCCTCAAATTCAGTTATAACCCAATAATACCTTCCATCTTTAGCTTTATTTTTAACAACAGCAAAAATTGATTGATTGTTTTGTAATCTTTCCCACATAAGTTTAAATATAATTTTAGGCATATCAGGATGTCTTATTACATTATGGTTTCTACCTATAAGTTCACTCTCGTCATATCCACTAATCTGTACAAAATAGTCATTTCCATACTCTAAGATACCTCTTGTATCTGTTTTACTAACTATATATCTCTTTGGATCAAGTTTTATTTTTTCATTTAGTATCATAATCTTCCTTTGTAAAGTAGAAGTTTACTATCTATTTTACATATTTGTAGTTTTTAAAATGAAGCTTAATGTAATGAAATTGTAATAATCATTATATTTGAATTTTAGCTTAGTGACTTTTTTTATTTACCTTATATACATAAGCTAACACCTCTGCTACAGCTGCAAAAAGTTCATCTGGTATTGGATGTTCAACCTCAACTTGAGCATATAGAGATCTTGCTAATGGTTTGTTTTCAACTATATGTACTTTGTTTTCTCTAGCTATCTCTTTAATCTTCAATGCTAAATTATCAGCACCCTTAGCTACTACAACAGGAGCTATCTGTGTTTTTTCATCATACTTTAGGGCTACAGCAAAGTGAGTAGGGTTTGTTATGACTACATCAGCATTTGGAACTTCATTCATCATTCTTTTTTGAGATGCTTGCATCTGTATTTGACGTATTTTTGCTTTTATTTGTGGGTCCCCATCCATATTTTTCATCTCATCTTTTATCTCTTGTTTACTCATCTTTAGATTATCAAAATATTGTTTTCTAACTATAACTATATCTGCCAAAGCAAATACAACCATTACTAAAAGCATAACTAAAGCCATAATTATTGCTTTGTCTTTCATCCATCTAAGCTGATCACCAAGAGTAAAAAGTTCAACAAGTGGCAACTCTTTTATAAACATAAAAAAGAAGATAAATCCAACGCCTAAAAATACAAAAGATTTTAATGTCGTTTTAATACCCTCAATAAGTTTTTTCATTGATACAAGGTTTTTTATACCTTTAATAGGATTGATTTTTTTAAAATCTGGGGATAGAGGCTTTGTAGTAAATAAAAATCCAATTTGTGCAACATTTGCTATTACACCAGCAACTGCAATCACCATTGCAAATGGAACTATAGTTAAGACAAAGTATTTCATAGTGGTAATAGCTATATCATATATATCTAAAGTACCAAAATCTCTACCCATTATACTAAAATAATAACGCGCTAGATTTAAAACTTGATTGCTCATAAAACCAAAAAGTAAAAGAATAGCTAATATAGCTACAAATATAGTAATAAGCCCTGACATATCTTGCGATTTGGGGACATTACCATCTTTTCTGGCATCCTCTATCTTTTTGGGGGAGGGCTCTTCCGTTTTTTCTTGATCATCAGCCACTGATATTGCCTAATATAATATTTTTTACTGTATTAATCCATTTTCATAGATAAATCTATCCATGAAGCTTGATGAATTAATGAGCCTGAACTTATAGCATCAACACCAGTTTGTGCATATGAAGCTAAGGTGTTTATATTTATATTTCCACTTGCTTCTAAAAGTGTAGGATTAGTTTCATCTCTAAATTTAACTATCTGTTTTATAACATCTGGACTCATATTGTCTAACATAACTATATCTACACCAAGTGTTATAAACTCTTTTGCTTGAGCAATGTTTTCAGCTTCTATCTCAATTTTTGATGTAAATGGTATTTTTTTTCTAGCTTCTTTTAAAAACTCTTCTAAATTACCTATGGTCTTTAAATGTGTATCTTTTAACATAAGTGAATCATCTAAACCCATTCTATGGTTAGTTGCTCCCCCACATCTAGTAGCATATTTCTCTAAAATTCTTAAATGAGGTCTTGTTTTTCTAGTGTCCAAAAGTTTAACACCGTAAGGCTTAATTATATTTATATACTTTGATGTTAATGTGGCTATTGAAGATGCGTGTAGTATAGTGTTTAATATAGTTCGCTCACAAGTTAAAAGTGTATGTGATGTTCCACTAAATGTAGCTATTATATCGCCATTAACAAAACTTTCCCCATCTAATTTTAACCACTTAGCATCAATATTTTTAAATTCACACAATGCTTCTGCGTAAAGCGCACCAGCCATAACACCATCGCTTTTTGCTATTATTTTTGCAGATGCGGGTACTTCAACGCTCACTAAAGAATACAAATCGCCTCTTCCCTCATCTTCAGCTAAAGCTTTTAACATAAACTCTTTTATCATAATGCTAACATTCTTTCTAAGGCTATTTTTGCCCATTTTTGAGTGTTTGGATCTAAAAAAATCTCATTTATAACTTTATCATCTTCTATAGATTTTAATGTGTCATATAAATCTTGAAGTGTTGTCTCATTCATTGTTGGACACTCAGGTTTAGTTGAACTTAGCACATAAGTATTTTTATCTCTAAGTCTATTTACTAAGTTAAATTCAGTTCCAACAGCAACTTTTTGCTCTGGATCAATCTCTTTAATATATTTTATTATTTGTGAGGTTGAACCTACAAAGTCACTAGCATCACAAAGCTCAGGATCACACTCAGGATGAACTACTATTTTTATGCCTGGAAATTTCTTTCTATAAAACTTAATATCATCAAGTGTAAAAAGTTGATGAACTGCACAAAACCCATCATAACAAATAATGTCACAATCATTTGGATTTTTGTCTTCACCAATTATCATAGATGGTAGTCCCATCTGATTAGCTATATTTACACCTAAACATCTATCTGGAACAAATAAAATCTTTTTATTCTCTTTTAGAGCATTTGTTATAATGGTTTTAGCGTTTGAGCTTGTACAAACCATGCCTCCCATCTCTCCAACTTTAGCTTTAACTTCAGCATTTGAATTAATATAAGTGATTGGTAATATGTTTTCTTTAGAGATTCCATTATCGTTTAAGTATTTAACAGCATCATCATAATAAGTAGAGTCAATCATTCTAGCCATAGAACAACATGCAATTTTTGGCATTACGACACGTTTTTGTGGACTCATCACTTTTACACTTTCACCCATAAAACCAACTCCACAAAAAACTACATATTTTGCAGAATCATCCATCGTTTTTTTTGCTAATTCTAGTGAATCTCCAGTGATATCACCCATTTCGAAAACTTCATCTCTTTGGTAAAAGTGAGATACTACAGTTACATCAAGTCTCTCTTTTAATTCAATAATTTTTATTTTTAATTCGTCATTTGAAAAACTCAAATCTAATTCCTAGTTTAAATATTTTGGACTCTCTTAAACGTTAAGCATTATTTCTGATCAGAATATTAGAGAAGTCTATTAATGAGATTATAACCAATTTTTAAATATAATTTCATTTACAAAACAAATAATATAACACAAAGGTTTAATTTGGATATTCTTTTTAATACAAATGCACAGTTTTTTATAGCAGCTTATCTTATCGGAAGTATCCCTTTTGGTTTACTTCTAGCTAAGTATATAGCTGGAGTAGATGTTAAAGCATCTGGTTCTGGTAGTATTGGAGCAACTAACGTATTAAGAGTTGTAAAAGAGGAAAACCCCTCTCTAGCTAAAAAACTAGGTGCTGCAACTCTTGCTTTAGATGCATTTAAAGGTATTTTTGTTTTACTTATAGCAATGTTATTTAATGTAAGTGAAGCAACACTTTGGGGTATAGCAGTATTAGCCGTTATAGGGCACTGTTTCTCTGTTTATTTGTGGTTTGAGGGTGGAAAAGGTGTTGCTACAGGTATGGGTGTTATGTTAGTTATGTTACCAATTGAAACTATTATAGCTTTAGCTGTCTGGGCAATAGCTGGTAAAACTATTAAAATATCTTCTGTATCATCAATGATAGGTCTTTTAGCCTTGCTTGGTTCTAGTTTTTTAATTCATCCTGAGTTAGCTCATGCACCTCTTTTTATCATTACATTTATAATCTTTTACAAACATATACCTAACTTTGTTAGACTTGTAAAAGGTGAAGAAAAACGCGTTGTATAAACTTGATTTACAAAATCTAGAGTTTGAATGTATAATTGGGATTTTAGATTTTGAGCGTTTAAAAAAACAAAAAGTTCTAATTGAAGGAACTTTTTTATATGAAAATAAAGACAATTTTTTAGATTACTCACTACTTAAAGAGTATATAAAAAAGCTTATGATTGAAAAGCAATTTTTGCTTTTAGAAGATGCCTTAGACTTTTTTGAAAACTCACTATATATTGAATTTACTCAATTACATAGCTTTACATTAAATATTACCAAGCCAGATATTATGAGAGATTGTAAGGTTTCTTTGAGCAAAATTTAGTCAAAACTTAAATTAAAATTAAAGTTTTCTTATTAAAACTTTAAAATTGCCTAAAACTGTGCTATAATCCCAAAAAAATTAAAAGGTATTTAATGCGTATATTAATTATTGAAGATGAAATAACTTTAAATAAAACACTTGCTGAGGGACTTAAAGAGTTTGGTTACCAAAGTGATGTTGTAGAAAATATAAAAGATGGTGAGTATTACCTAGATATTAGAAATTATGATCTTATCTTAATGGATTGGATGCTTCCAGATGGTAACTCTGTAGATATTATTCCAGATATTAAAACTAAGTCACCTAAGACTATTATTGTTGTTCTTTCTGCTCGTGATGATAATGAGTCAGAGATTGAAGCTTTAAGAGCTGGCGCTGATGATTATATTAGAAAACCATTTGACTTTGATGTTTTAATAGCTAGAATTGAAGCTAGACTTCGTTTTGGTGGCTCTAACATTATTGAGATAGAAGATCTTATAATTAATCCTGAAGAGGAAAAGATCATCCATAGAGATAAAGAGATTGAACTTAAGGGTAAACCTTTTGAAGTTCTTACTCATCTTGCACGTCATAGAGATCAAATTGTTTCTAAAGAGCAACTACTAGATGCTATTTGGGAAGAGCCTGAACTTGTTACTCCAAATGTTATTGAAGTTGCAATTAATCAGATTAGACAAAAGATGGATAAGCCTTTAGGTATTACTACAATTGAAACTGTAAGACGCCGTGGTTATAGATTTTGTTTTCCTAAAGAAGCTGCTGCTATATAACACAACAGGGGAACTTTCTCCTGTTTAACTACTTTTTCTTCATCTTTTACAAACTTTCAAGACAATTCTAATATAATAATGATACACCATATTTTCACTAAAGGTACTATCTTGTTTTCAAAAAAAAGTATTAGAAGTCAGTTTTTATTTCAGCTCATTGTGGCCTCTGCTGCTCTTATAGTTATGTTTTCATCTTTTTTATATATGTTAATTCAATCATCAATTTTAGAAGAAAAAGAGGATGAATTAAAAGTTTTTGCCTCAAATATTATCTCCTATCATTCGTTATCTGAAGCTACTTCCAATAATTCTGATGCTTTACTTGGGCTCAGTGTAGAGTTAATAGAGTTGAAAAATTATCAAGATGAATATTTTTATCAAGAAAATAAAGATAACATGAGTTATCTTATTTTAATTTCACCATTCAATAAAGATGCCCATACATATTTGCGAGTTTCAAAAGATATAACTAAAACACATAAGCTTTTAAAAAAAATAATTAATGCTATATTTATAATTAATATTATTGGATTTGTTGCAGTTATATTTTATGCAATTGTTTTATCTAGGATGCTGATTTTACCTGTAAAAACATTAACTGCAAGACTTTCAAACATGAATGAGCATTTAATGTCTCCTATAATTACAACAGAGTTACCAGAAGAGTTTGAACCACTAGGTGAGACTTTAAATCATCTTATTAAGCGTATTCAAAATTTTGTCAAATACCAAAAAGAGCTTTTTATAGGTACTGCGCATGAACTAAAAACCCCTTTAGCTGTTATAAAACTAAAAAATCAAGTTACTTTGATTAAAAAAAGGGAACAAATTGAATATATCGAAGCTATTAAAATAACAAATAAAAGTATTGATGATATGAATAAAATAATTGCAAATATTTTAGATATTGGTAGGCAAGAGGGAGCCCAACTTGAAAAACCTGTAGAAGTAGATATTATAGAATTTCTAAAAAATAAAGCTAATGATTTTAATCTTTTAGCTGAAAAAGATAAAAAAATATTAAAGATGGAATTTTCACCTGAGAGTTTTATTGCAACACTTCAAACTCAACTTTTAAATCAAATAGTACAAAATTTTTTACAAAATGCGATAAAATTTACTCCAGAGGGCAAAATGGTTAAGATTATATCTTATCAAACTACTAGTGGTTTAATAATTGATGTTATTGATGAGGGGTGTGGTGTAGATGAAGATGTTGATCTATTCGCTCCATTTAAAAGAGAGGGAAATAAAAGTGGTGCAGGACTTGGCTTGTTTCTAGCCAAAAGTGCTTCGGATGCTTTAGGTGCAAATATATCTATAAAAAATAGAACAGATGGTAAAGATGGAACCATCGCAACCTTGTCTTTATGCTCAAAACTTTACTGTGCATTGCCACAATACAAGAATTAAATTTATTAAAGTGGCTTTACTTAAGCAATGATTTGATATAAATCGCCTAATAAAAAAAATCAAGGTAGAATTTATGCCACTTTTAATTAATGACGAGTGTATTGCGTGTGACGCATGTAGAGAAGAGTGTCCAACAGAGGCAATAGAAGAGGGCGATCCAATTTATATAATTGATCCAGATCGTTGTACTGAGTGTGTAAGCATATATGATGAGCCAGCATGTATTAGTGTTTGTCCTGTAGATTGTATTGTCTTAGATAAAGATAATGTAGAAAACATGGCTGAGTTATTGTTTAAGCATAACAAAATAATGGATGAAGAGTAAGTTTTGGCTAGTAGAACAGCTGTCATAGATATAGGTTCAAACTCTATTAGATTAGCTGTTTATGAAAAAAGCTCACGTTATGCTTTTTCTTTGATATATGAATCAAAGGCTAGAGTTAGACTTAGTGAGTCTTTTTATGAAAATGATAACTCCATAACATCTATAGCATTGAAAAATGCCATAGATGTTCTTACAGACTTTCAAAAAATCATAAAAAAATTAAAGGCAAGAAAAACATTATGTGTTGCTACTTCTGTTCTTAGAGATGCCAAAAATGCTAAAGCTTTTATTAAAACTATTAAAGATAAAACTTCTATAAAAATAAAAGTTATTGATGGAGATGTTGAAGCTAAACTAGGCTCAATCGCTGTTATCAACCTTTTACCTAAAAATGACTCTATCACTATAGATATAGGTGGTGGTTCAACTGATATATCATTGATTGAAAACTCTAAAGTTGTAAAATTAATTAGTTTAAATTTGGGTACAGTTCGACTTAAAGAATTGTACTTAGATAAAGATAATATTGATGGTGCAAAAGAGTTAATAAAATCTGAGATTAAAAAACTTGACTTACCAAAAAATTTACTTTTAGTTGGTATTGGTGGAACTTTTAGAGCTTTAAGTCAAAGTATCCAAAAAAATTCAAATTATAAACTAGATAAAATCCATGCTTTCTCTTTTAAAACATCTTCTATGAGTAATATATGTAAAAATATTACTGATGCGTCTAGTGATGACGAGCTTTATAATCTTGGAATCAAAAAAGATAGATTTGATGTGATTAGAGGTGGTGCTTTAATCTTAAATACATTTATTGAAGAGTTTGAATCATTAGAGTGTATGTGTAGTGGTGTTGGCATAAGAGAGGGTGTCTTTTTATCTGATTTGCTAAGAACAAATAACTCTTTATTACCACACAATTTTAACACTTCACTAAGATTTTTAAAAGATAAATATCTTGATGATAAAAATGATACAACGCTAAGAGTTAATTTAGCCAATAAACTACTTGAGCTAAGCTCTAAATCAATAGATATAGAGTTAAAAAAGATATTTTTAGATTCTATTGCTCTTGGGCGTATTGGAGAGTCTATAAGCTTTAGATCATCTTCTAATCATGCATATTATCTGATCAAGAACTCTTTAGATTATGCTTATACTCATAAGCAGATTATGAGTATTGCTACTTTGGTTAAATATCAATCTAAAAAATCTATTTCAAATGAACATTATAAAAAATATATTGATATTTTAATAGATAAAGAGATTTTGGATTACTTTTTAGATTTACATAAGATGGTAAATGCACTTACTCAAACTTCAATTAAAATGCCAAATTTTGATATTGTTTACAAAGATGGTATTTTTAACATTAAACTTGAAAAAGATTCATATTTAATTAAAAGTGATTTAGCTAATATTAAGATATGTAGTTTTTAATTTTGCTTTAGTATAATTCTTTTATGAAAAAATTATTATATATAAGCTTACTTTTAAGCTCTTTAAACGCAAATGAATACTCTGATGATATAAAAATTAGTTTAGGTGCTTACATTACTGGCTCTTTTAATTCAGAGCTAGCTTACAAAGATTCTGTAAATGGATTATCTGCTGCTATAGACTTTCAAGAACTATTTAATATGAATACTGATGTAGCATCTTTTTATATTGATGGGTATTATAGATTTTCACCCAATCACAGAATTGAAGTTGGTTGGAAAAAAAATAGCTCAAAGGGCAAATCAAATGTTACTACGACTGTTTTTGAAGGTACATTTTTAGAGACTAGTATTTATGCAGGTGCAAAATCTAACTTTAATATTTCAACTTTGAAATTAATATACACTTACTCTTTTTATCACACAAAAAAAGTTGAAGTTAGTTTAAGCGCTGGTTTACATTATGAAATTTTTGATGTTGGCATAGGTGCTAATATCAATAACTTAGGTGGAGATTTTAAGTTGAAAATGGGACAAGCCCTACCTGTTATAGGAACTAGGTTAGAGTACCATATAATGCCTCAGTGGAGTGTACTTTACTCTTACGATATTTTTTCACTATCTGGTAACTTTCAATTAGAACAAAATGATGAAAATAGTGTTCCTCCATATCTTTTAGAACACTTTACTGGCTTTGCTGGTTATTTGTCTGATTTAAATCTAGGAACTGAATATAGAATAATTGATAACTTGAGTGTTGGAGCTACTTTTAATTATAACTTTATGGATTTTAGTTTGAAGTTAGATGATCAAGATAATTTTGGAGTAAAGAACAAAACAATTGGTTTTGTCCTATATGGTGCGGCACATTTCTAAAGTATAAATAGCACCCCTAAAATCTAAGTAAGTATTTTATACTCACTTAGATATTTGTAAAGTAACTCAAAAGTTACTTTTAATATAGCAACTAAAGGTATAACGATAATCATACCAACTATCCCACCTAGACTTCCACCAACAAGTAATGACAACAATATAAGAAGAGGATGAAGGTTTACAGAGTTTCCAACTGCGAGTGGATAAACAAATATAGTCTCTATAACTTGAACAACTAAAAACACACCTACAACCATCATAATT
>WFNF01000100.1 GCA_015488775.1 Helicobacteraceae bacterium | reverse complement strand
GGATATCCATTATATGAACCACCAACTAGGTACAGTTTATTGTTAAACTTTACAACTTTATGGTCTCTACGCTCTGAAAACTCAGCTGAGCTAGTCTCTAGTGTCCAAGTTACTCCGTCACTAGAGGAATAAATATCGTTTTTAGAACCTGTGTCATCAAAACCACCTATCAAGTAAAGCTTGTTTTTAAAACGTATAACTTGATGATCTCTCCGCGCTGAAAAAGCAGTAGAGTTAGTCTCTAGTGTCCAAGTTACCCCATCACTAGAGGAGTAAATATCATTTTTTTTACTTCCATCATAACCACCAATAAGCCAAAGTTTATTGTTAAAACTTACAACAGGAGCGCTACGCAATGAAAAAGGAACGGACGTAGTCTCTTGTTTCCAATCTACCCCATCACTAGATGAATAGATATCGTTTGTCATACCACTTGCATGAGTACCTCCAACTAAGTAAAGCTTATTGTTGAAATTTACAACTTTGTAACCCTCTTGCTTTGTAAAATGGTGGATTTGGGTACTAGTGTTTGTTTCATCTACAGTCTCAACAATCTTTACTTGCTTTTTAAAGTGAGCTAAAGCATCTTCAACATCTATTATAGTTTTGCCAGGTGCTATAGCCTCTATAATTTTAGAAAGTTCACTTTCATCACTTAAAATAGTCTCATTTAGTTCAGGAAAGGTTTTGTTGCTTATGTGTGAAAGGTCAATCCCGTTGCTAGTATTGTTGTCTTTATCTACACTTTGAAGAAGTTGCAACATGGTATTTACCTTGCTTTTCTCATTTGAACTTAATGTAGATATAGCTTCTTTTATATCTTTAGGTTCTATACCCTTAACCAAACCTAGAGGTGTTATGACTTTTTCACCTTTTACGCTTCCAAGTTTAAAGTCACCTATATAAAACTCTACACTCTCCCCTTTAACATAGTAAAATTCACCTTTTTCATTGGTGATACCACTCTTTGATGGACTTTTATATCTACTTCCACTAACTGGAGCATCAATAAATCGTCCTACTAATGTAGGCGAAGTAGCATTAGTATCTTTATCTACCTCTTGATCATCATTTCCTACTTGTGTACACCCAAAGAACACAAAACTAAAAACTAAGATTGTGAGTAATTTTAAACTTTTATACATTTTTTTACCTTTTAAATAACAGATACCGATATTTTACCATTCAAAAATCACTTTAAAGTTCCGTTTGGAGATAAAAATCACTAAAATTTCACTAAATTACAAATTAAAATTTAGTGATTTTTTTACTATAAAATTTAATAAACGGAACTTTCAAGTGATTATTAAATGTTATTATTTTGCATTAGGAGCTAAAATGAAAATATTTAAAATTTTAAGTGCAAGTTTAGTTTTATGGCTAAGTTTTGTTGGTTGTCAAGATGAGTTAGATGTTAGCGTGGCTAAAGATACAAAAGTTGCTAGAACTTTGATTGAGGTTAGTGATGTTAATAGCTCCTCTAAATGTTCTTTAGGCGGAAAACTTATAACTATAGGTTTAGATAATAACTTTAATGAACTCATAGAAGAAGATGAGATAAAAAGCAGAGATTATATCTGTAATGTTAAAGATGGTCTTGATGGAAAAGATGGTGTAGATGGGCAAAAAGGTAATGATGGAAGTGATGGTGAAGATGGACAAAATGGAGTTAAGGGAGAAACTGGAAGTGATGGAGAAGATGGAGCTACGGGACAAACTGGAAGTGATGGAAAAGATGGAAGAAAGGGTTCAATTGGTAAATCAGGACTAAATGGTATAAACGCTCTTGTACGCTTAGATAAACTTTTAGCAGGTGGTGAGTGTAGATTTGGTGGAACTAAAATCAACTCGGGTTTAGATACAAACAAAAACAAAGTTTTAGATGATGCTGAGATAACACAAACTTTATCTGTTTGTATAAGTTCAAAAAACATAGTTGAGGGTAGGTTTGGTAAAAATGCTGTTGAGGGTCTTGAGTATGTTTGTAGTTCTAAAGATTTTAAGGGTGTTACAGACGAAGAGGGAGGTTATGTTTGTTTAGAGGGAGATGATGTTAATTTCTCTTTAGGAAACATATCTTTAGGTGCTACTCATAGCTCAGATGAGACTATAAACGCCTACTCTTTATACCCAAATAGTACCAAACTAACACTCAATGTAGAGCAACTTTTACTATCTTTAGATGATGATCAAGATGATAAAAATGGTATATCTATAGATTCAAATCTAGTAAACTCATTAAAAGAGTTAAACTTAGAGATAAATGCAAGTGATTTTGATACACAAGTTGCTAGTGTGTTAAATGATTTTCCCTCCAACACTGATGCTTTAAATGTGTTAGATAATGAGTTAAAAGATTTAGGTAAAAAAGTTATTGGAGATTTGGTTTTTTATAAAAGTGGCAAATATGGAAAAGAGCCTTTTATATATACACCTTATGGCTTAAGTTTAGTAAAAGATATCAACACAGAGCCTAAAAGTGAATATGTTACATCTATGACATATATGGATTCATATATGTATTATAGTTTGCAAAATGGCAATGGTTCTATCTTATATAGAAGTGATACAAAAACTGGAGTTGTTACAAAAATAGCAAGTTCATCATATCGCATCAAAAACTTAACAAGCCACAATAAACTACTCTATATGATCATAAATGATGGTATGTACACAAACAATGGTTACTCATCAAAATTAGTAAAATTTAAGTCACAAGCTACAAAAATTAGAAATTTTACAATTATTGATAATCTCTTTTATCTAAATGGGTATGATAAGGCTAGAGGTTACGAACCTTGGATAAGTGATGGTATCTCTAAAACTAACCTTATAGCAGATTTGAACTCAACAGATAGTAGTTCACCTAGTAATTTTGTAAAATTTAAAGATAAAATTTATTTTTTTGCTAATTATCATACTGTGTATGAGCCTGATTATAATGTACAATTAGAGGTATGGACCATTGATAAAAACTTAAAAGCTACAAAATTAAAATTTGCTTTTGAAGGACAACCAAAACAGATTGTTGCTAGTGACACACATCTACTTATACGCACAATTATTGCTACCTATAGTTATGATGGAAAAACAGTAAAAACTTTAACACATTATGATTTTGGAAATTTTTATCCACAAGTTGCTGTTAAAAATAATGTTTTTTATTTTGATGCTTATGGTGCAAATACAAAATATCTATATAAAAGTGATGGTAGTGAAAATAATTTAAGTGTAGTTTTAGAGTTAGACAATATGTCTGGTGCTAAACTTAAATTATCTGT
>WFNF01000099.1 GCA_015488775.1 Helicobacteraceae bacterium | reverse complement strand
TAGTGGATAGAGTATCTTATGTTTATCTACTCTAAAATCTTTTACTGTTTTTAGCTCTTCTAAGAGTAGCTTTTTCTGTTTTAGTTTCATGCTTTTGACTTTTTAAAGTCAATAAGCAATTTTTGAGCCTAAATCTCATCGGATTTACCTATCTTTTTGGAGGTGAGGCTTCAGCCTCGCAAGTGCTTTGGAGTTGTTTTAAAAGCGGGACTGAAGTCCCACCTCCTGAGTGGTTATGGAAGTGGGAGTTTAATTTCTTTTGAAACTAATTAAAATCAAAAGGTGTATTTTAAGATTTTAGTTTGCGTCCAAGCTTTTTTTCGACTGAGGAAATTTTACTATCTAGTCTTGAAGATGTACTTTTTCTAATATCAAACTTTATAAAACTTGATACTCTGTTGCAGTCTATCTCTAGTACTTTATAACAATCTCCTATAACTTTTAAGGCTTCATCTATGGTGTCTGTTTCTAAAATCGTCCCCATAGGTGTAAGTTGGTAGGTGTGATTAGAATTATCTATTACATCTAAAACTCTAGCAACAAACTCGCTTTTGCTTTCACCTCTATCTGTTGGGAACATACTAAACTCTACTAAAACTGACATGTTTTTCCTTCTTATAAAATTGTTAATAACCTCTTAGGTAGTAACCAACCTTGTATCTTATCTTAGTTTTTTGTTCTGGTCTTGGGTATTTAGCGTAGGCGTACTCTATGGTCTCTTTTGTTGTGTCATCTAAGATATAAAAACCTGAACGTTTTATGTAGTGGATATCTGAGATGTCTCCATTGGGGTAAAGATAGAACTCTATAACATTTTCCTCATTTACCCTTAAGTTTCTTGGTACATTTACACGTCCAACACGGTTAAGTACCTCTTGTGTGATTCTTCTCATAATCTCTTGATTGTCAATTATGTATTTTTGTTCACCCGCACTTAGTTTCCCAAACTCATCACCATATAACTCTTTAATATCTTGATTTATTTTACTTGTACGTTTGGAGTATGATTGTTTCTCTTCGCTCTTTTTTTGTTTTGGATCTTCTTTACTTAAAAATGAGTAAAGCTCAGAGTGCTCTTTTTTCTTTGCAAGCTTAGTTGTATTTTTATCATCTTTTTTAGACTCAAGAGGTATAAAAGGTTTAGCTGGAGGTAACTTTTCAACCTTTGGCTTTGTTTTTATGGGTTTTTTATTTATTTTAGGTTTTGTTTGATTTGGCTTTTGTGTTTGTACTTTTTTTGGAACTTTGATATTTGGTTTTTTAGTTAATTTTTTTAGCTGTTTACCCTTAGGAAGTGGTTTTGCTTTTTTAGTGTGAGTTTGATTTTTAACTATAGCATCTTTTTTAGCTTTTGGCTTCTCTTTTAAAGACACTTTCATACGTCTTTCCTCTTTAGGGGCACTTTTTTTAGACTCAAAAACATTATTTTGCAGAGCTAAAATAGTTAAAAGTAAAAGTACAATATATAATAAAAAGGTGATTAAAAAAGCTGTAAATGAACGAGACATATAGTTAATTGGTTTCCTGAAATGGTATAAAGACTATATTATATCTAAAAGGATATAATTTCAAAAAATATTTAGGACAATCATGACAAATTTAAAATCAATTGACGCATTTAATGAAGCAAAGGAACTTATTCCTGGTGGTGTAAACTCTCCTGTTAGAGCATTTAGCTCAGTAGGTGGGATACCAAGATTTATTGAAGAAGCTGATGGTGCGTACATAAAAGATATTGATGGAAATAAATATGTTGATTATGTTCAAAGTTGGGGTCCACTTATCTTTGGTCATAGAGATGAAGATATAGAAAATGCAGTTATAGATGCTGTTAAACATGGTCTTAGTTTTGGTGCTCCAACACAAATAGAAACTGCCTTAGCACATGAGGTTACAGATATCTTTGATAGTGTAGAGAAAGTTCGTTTTGTAAGTAGTGGAACTGAAGCTGTGATGAGTGCTATAAGACTTGCTCGTGGTTTTACTGGTCGTGATGATATAGTTAAGTTTGAAGGATGTTACCATGGTCACTCTGATTCTTTACTAGTTCAAGCTGGTTCTGGTCTTGCAACTTTTGGAAATCCAAGCTCACCTGGTGTTCCAGCAGACTTTACAAAACATACACTTCTAGCAATTTACAACTCTATAGAGTCTGTAAAAAAATGTTTTGAGAACTCTAAAGATATAGCTTGTGTGATCATAGAGCCAATAGCTGGAAATATGGGTTTAGTTCCAGCGGATAAAGAGTTTTTACACGAATTAAGAGATTTATGTACTAAAAATGGTGCATTACTTATATTTGATGAAGTTATGAGTGGTTTTAGAGCAACTCTTAGAGGTGCTGAGTCTATAACTGGCGTTACTCCAGACTTGGTTACTCTTGGTAAAGTTATAGGTGGTGGTATGCCTGTTGGTGCTTTTGGTGGTAAAAAAGAGATTATGGCTTCATTGTCTCCAGAGGGTCCTGTTTATCAAGCGGGTACTCTTAGTGGCAATCCTATAGCGATGACTGCTGGTTACACTGCGTTAACAAAACTAAAGAAAAATTCTAATATATATAAAATACTAGAAGACAGAGCTACTCGTTTGGTAAATGGCATGAAAGATGCTGCTTGTGAAAATGGTATAGATATGGTTGTTGATGTTAGAGGTTCAATGTTTGGCTTTTTCTTTAGTAAAAACGGGGTTAAAAACTTTGAAGATGCTGCAAAAGCTGATCACAAACTTTTTGCTTTATTTCATGCTGCTATGTTAGATGCAGGTTTTTACTTTGCATGTTCAGGTTATGAGACAGGTTTTATATCAACAAGAACAACTGATCAGATGATAGAAGATACTATAGAAGCATCTAAAAAAGTTTTTAAGGCTATAAAATAATGTCTGATGAGATTCAAGAGGAAAAAAAACCGAGAATTAAACCTATTATAGAAGGCGCAAATGACTTATCTTTAGGTGTGTCAATTGTAGTTGCTACACTTATTGGTGTTGGTATTGGTCTTGGACTTAAGTCTTTAACAGGACTTGCTTGGACTCTTTGGATAGGTGTGTTTATAGGTGTTTCAGCTGCCGTGCTTAATGTTTATAAAGCTTACTCTAAACAATATAAAGAGTTTGAAAAATTGGCTGAAAACCCGAGATATAAAATACAAAAACAACTTGAAGATGATGACGAAGATGAGGATTATAATGGTAAAAGCTATTAAACTATTTTTTCTAGTTCAAGTTATATTTATATTTGCTCTTTTTTTATCTTTTAAGGTTTATCTCTCTCTTGAGATAGCTTTTTTATCGTCTTTTTTTATACTTCTAGGAAGCTCATACTCATACTCGCAATTAGTTAAAAAGAGATCAGCAGAGTATGAGATGTTAGAACAAGATGAAGTAGATAAAATAGATGATCCATATGATTTATATGATGAGAGTGAAATTGTTGAGGATTCTAAAGATCTTGATTTACAAGAGGTTATTAAAAATGAGAGAAAAAAACTTAAAAATACAAATACTATAAATAATGTTTACAAAAGCTCACCAGCACTTATCTCTGTATATAGAGTAGTTCCTTATGTTTTTTTAGTGGTAGGTTTTATAGGTTTAAAAAACAATGAGTATCTTAGTATATTTGCTTATTTAATTGGTTTAGGTATTGGTATATTTGTAGCTTTTAAAACCTCAAAAGAGGTTTTTAGCTCATAATCATAGGTAGATTGATTTTTATAGAACTTGAACTATCTTCACAATAAATTCCATCAAGCCCAGCAACTTCAGAAACTAAACTAAAGTCCAACTCTTTACAGTTTGAACATATCTCTATAGTAAAGATAGAGTACTTTTTATCATCAAATCTTATGTGTTCACCAGTTTTGATATATAGTTTTAGTGTTATGTCTTTTGACTTTTCTATAACAGTTTCAAAAGATTTATTTATAAGTTTGATTATAGTTTCTATATTGACTCTAACATCTGGGAAAGTTGGATCAAAATCTTTTTTTATGTTTAAAGAGTTTCCTATTGAGTTTGAACTTATACATAAGTCCAATATGGTGTATATATTTACAAGTTCACCATCTAAGCTAGGCTCTTTAAACTTAATCCTAGGTTTTTGATAAAGTTTTATACCTATCTCATCTTCATTTTCATAACCTACCATGATGCCAAAAAATTTATTATTATCAAAATCTAAATCAAAAAAAGTTGTTTTAAAACCAAATGAAGATGTGGCGTAAGATGAAGCAAGTTCAAAAATAGTTGAGGAGTCAACACTAGCTAGTAAAAATTGAGCTTCTGTATTTAGGGTGATTATCTTTCCTTCAGAGCTAAAAAGAAAGTAGGGGTTGAAATCGTTTTCAACCCACTGCTGTGAAAATGTCATATAGATTACTCTTCTATGTAGTTCTTTAGTTTTCTACCAACTTTAGGATGCTTAAGCTTTTTAATTGCCGAAGACTCTATCTGTCTTACACGCTCGCGAGTAACACTTAACTCTTTACCAATCTCTTCAAGAGTTCTATCACTCTCATCATCCATAATTCCAAAACGCATTTTTATAACAGCTTTTTCTCTTTCGTTTAACTGCTCTAAAACGCCTTCAATTTGTCCTCTAAGGTCATCTTTTAAAATTGAATCTGAAGGAGATAAAGATGATTTATCTTCAATAAAGTCACCAAATCTACCATCTTCTTCATTACCAATAGGTGCTTCAAGTGAGATAGGTTCTTTTGTTATTTTAATAACATTTTTAACTTTTTCAACACTTAATCCAACCTCTAATGCAATTGTATCTACATCTGGCTCTTTACCATTTTCTTGCAGGTATTTTCTCATAATTTTATTGATACGGTTAATAGTCTCAATCATATGTATAGGTATACGAATAGTTCTAGCCTGATCAGCAATAGCTCTTGATATAGCTTGTCTAATCCACCAAGTAGCATAAGTTGAAAATTTGTAACCTTTTTTATATTCAAACTTATCAACAGCTTTCATAAGACCGATGTTACCCTCTTGAATAAGATCAAGGAAAGGAAGACCTCTGTTTGTATATCTTTTTGCAATAGATACAACTAGTCTAAGGTTAGATTTTGCCATTCTAGTTTTTGAAACTTCAGATATAGCTTTACCACGTTTAATCTGTTCTAAGATGTCTAAAAGCTTTTCTGGATCCATATCAAATCCACCTTTAGAAGCTTCTTGAGTTTGGATAAGTTTTTTTATCTCAACATAAGTACTTACCATAGTCGCTTCAGGAACTAAAGCTGCTATGTCTTCTTTTGTTAGTTCTGTGATTTGTTCAACTATAGATATATGGTTTTTCTTTAATGTATCATTAAAAAGAGGTAGCTTATATTCTAATCTTTTAAGCTCTTTATCAAAACCATCATCACTTTTAAGTGAAGTTTCCATAGATTTAACAAGTTCATTAATAAGCTTTGAAGTTGGTCCAAGATCTAAAAGTTTCTCTTTTAATATAGATTTTTTAAATGAAACAGCTAAAAAGTAAGTTACATACTCTTCTGTTAGTTCACCCTCTTTAACTTCAGGAGCATCTTTTTCTAAAGATTTCATCCAGTCTTTTTTAGCTTTTTCTAGTGCTTTAAAGCTTGCAACAACTTTTTCAACTCTTTTTTTATCTTTAGCACCTAAAGTTTTTTCGCTATTATCAACTTCCTCTTTTTCAGGTGCAGTATCTGAACTATCTTCTTTTTCATCATCAAAACTTTTAAATAGCTCTTTAACACGCCTTTCTCTGTTGATCAATGGTTCTTTATAGTCCAAAATAAAGTCTATAAGGTAACCAACAGAACAGATAGCATCAAGGATAATACTCTCTCCACCCTCGATTTTTTTAGATATCTCTATCTCTTCCTCTTTTGTTAAAAGTGGGATTTGACCCATCTCTCTTAGGTACATTCTCACTGGTGAATCAGATCTTGACCACTCTAGTAGTTCATGCTCTTTTGAGATGTCAAACTCACTACTTTCTGTATCTTCAAGTAGTTTTCTTTGTGCAGCGCGTCTTGCTGCTGCTTCTTGCTCATTTAAAAGTTTGGCTTGTTCAGATGAAGTAAATAAACAAACTTTATTTTTTGTAGCAAGTTTTACAACATTTTTAACTTGTGCGGCAGTAGGTTGTTTTGGAAAGATTTCAATTAAACTTTCAAATGTTAAACAATCTTTACCTTTATGATCAGTGAAAAATTTTTCAATGGTTTGGTTCAGCTCTTTTGCAGTCACTAATGCTCCAATGTTTGAGGGATATACAAGGTTTTATATCTCCTTGTAAAATAGAAAAAGGATTATACCGAGATTTTCTTAAAAACAAATATCGACAAAGATTAAAAAAAGTGTAGTGCTAAAAAATGGAACATTTTTTGCTTTAAGTCTATTAATTAAAAATACACATAAGGATGCAAGGATGCAAACAGGGTATTATAATGCAGCAGGTGGGATGGTTACGCAGTTTAACCGTCTTGAAATGATTGCAAACAATTTGGCAAATGTTAACACCAATGGCTTTAAAGAGGATAATGAAGTTGTTGGTGATTTTATGAGATTATATAAAGAGTCTCGTGATGATTTACCAAACAAAGACAACACAATTGAAGGTGCTAAGTTTCTTAATAGAACTATGAGCAGAGTACCTCAAATCTCAGAAGTTTACACAAATCATACTCTTGGATCTATGAAACAAACAGGTAATGATTTAGATTTTGGTTTATCTCAAGAGGGTGTGTTTTTTGCAGTAAATACTCCACAAGGTGTAAGACTTACTAGAGATGGTGCTTTTACTTTAAATGATGATGGTGCCTTAGTTACTAAACAAGGTTATGAAGTTTTAGCAGATGACTTTTTTAGTTCTGGTGGAAATATAAGTTTTGATAGTAGAGACTCTATAATTAAATCTGATAAAAATGGACAGTTAAGTGTTGATTTAACGGGAACTGCGCAGTTTAGACTTTCTAAAAAACTTATGATTGTTCAACCTCAAAACCTTAAAGCACTTGTAAAAGAGGGTGATAATCTTTATGTTCCAGCAAATGGAGATATGAAAGAGATTAGGGCTGAAAGTGGAGCACTAGAACAAGGCTTTTTAGAAGGAAGTAATGTTAATGCAGTAAAAGAGATGACTGCTATGATTGAAACTAACCGTTTAGTTGGTATGTACCAAAAAGTTATGGATTCACAAATGAATGACTTAAATAGAGATGCAATTGAAAAAATTGCAGCTAAAAGATAAAAGGCTTAAATCATGATGCAATCACTTTATACTAGTTCAACTGGAATGATGGGTATGCAAACCCAAATCGACACAACTGCAAATAATATTGCCAATGTTAACACTATAGGTTTTAAAAAATCTCGCGCTGAGTTTGCTGACCTTATGTATAAGGTTCAAGAGTACGCTGGAACTGCAACATCTGATGTAACAAAATCACCAACTGGTGTTGAGGTTGGTCTTGGTGTAAGAACAACTGCTATAAATAAAATATTTTCAGAAGGCTCTTTAAAGCAAACAGATAACAATCTTGATATGGCTATAACTGGACGTGGTTTTTTTAAACTTGAACTTCCTGATGGTACTGAGGTTTACTCAAAAAATGGTGCTTTTAAACTAGATGAAAATGGAACTATAGTTAATAGTGATGGATATAAACTTATACCTGAAATTGTTGTGCCTGAAGATTCAACTGCTATAAACGTTGGTACTGATGGTATAGTTACAGTAGTTCAACCTGGACAAACTCAAGCTACACAAGTTGGTCAAGTCAATCTTACAAACTTTATTAATCCAGCTGGTTTACACGCTCTTGGTGATAATATTTTTGTTGAGACAGATAGTTCTGGACAACCTGTTGAAGGTGTTCCAGGGATTGATGGTCTTGGTGTGATTAGACAAGGTTTTGTTGAGCTTTCAAATGTTCAACTTGTTGTTGAGTTAACTGACCTTATTACTGGTCAAAGAGCTTACGATGCTAACTCAAAGGTTATAACAACATCAGATGAGATGTTACAAACTACAAATTCACTAAAACGTTAATATTGAGTTTAAGCCATTAGTTTATACTTTGCTAAAAGGATGAAATATGTTTTTAGAAAAAGTAAAAATGGCAACACTATCTTTAGTTGTTGCAACAAGTTTTATAGCTTGTGAAGCACAAAAAAGTGAAGTGACCCCTCCAAAAATCGAAAGTTCAGATGCGAACACTACAATAACTCTTATTGAGTTAAATGACTTACACGCTCACTTAACACCACACTTAGAACAGGTTAAAGATAATGATGGTATCAAACTCTCTATGCGTGGTGGCTTAGCAAAGATAAAAACAAAGATAGATGAGTTAAGAGCAGATAATGGTATTGTTATGAATGTTGGTGATACCTTTCATGGTGGTGCAGAGGCACTTTTTTCAAATGGTAACGATATAGTTGAACTTGTGAATGATCTAAATATAGATGTTGGTGTTATAGGAAACTGGGATTATGCTTATGGTGCACCTGCAACTATGGCTAGATTTGGAAATGTTGTTGATCAAAATGTTAAAAAGCCAAATTTTGAATATATAGCCGCAAATGCAAAATATATAGTTCCCCAAGCTATGAAAGAGCAAGCTTCAAACGACTTTCAACTTAGTATTGGTCAAAGTGTGCTTGAAAAGGTCTATAAGTATAAAACAGGTGATAACTTCTTAAACCCTACAAAAATTATAGAAAAAAATAATATCAAAATTGGTTTTATAGGTTTAACAAGTGATATAGTGGCACATATGTCACCACTACTTTTACCTTTTGTTGAGTTTACTGAGGGTGAAGATAACTATAAAGCACTACTAAACAGATACTCAAAAGAGTTGAAAGATAAGGGTGTAAATCTTGTTGTTGTTATGAGTGAGCTTGGTATCCATAAAGATAAACAACTAGCTTCACACTTAGATGCTGGTGTTGTAGATATCTTTTTTAGTGCCCATACACATGAGGCAACTTTTGATATGATAGAACTTGAAAATGGTGTAAAGGTTGTAGAATCTGGTGATGATACATATCTTGGTGAGATGAAAGTTGATTTTACAGATGGTAATGTTAGCTCATACAGATGGAAACTTCATGAGATAACTAAAGATATAAAAGATGATGAGGCATTGGCAAAACAGATAGAGCTTACAAGAGCTAAATATCTAGGCAAGGGTGTAAATGTAGTATCTTCAACTATTATGCCAAATACTAAAGATGCAGATCTTAACTTTTTTGAGAAAAAAGCTAGTGAAAAGATGTTTGCATTTGATCCAAAAGATATAGTTTTAGATCACTCTTTAGATGAACATCTAGCAACTACAACTCTACCTTTAGAGAGAAAAAATGTTTTAGAAAACGGTTTTAACAAAGTGTTTAGCTCACTTCTAAAAAAAGTTTACTCTAAAGATATGTCTCTAGTAGCAGGTTTTAGATACGATAGTTCAGTTATACCATCAAAAGATAACTATACAGGTTCTAGTGAGTATAAATGGCAAGATGAGGCAAATGTTGTACTAGATGGCAATGTAAGTGTTGAGGATGTATATAGATTTTTACCATCAATCAACTATGTTGCAACTGCTAGTGTTTTAGGAAAAAATCTAAAAACTTTTTTAAACTCTGAGCTTACTTCTGTGTTTAGTGATGATGCTTTTAAACAAGGTGGAGGATGGTTTGTTGGGGTTGATGGTATAAAACTAAAAGTTGATATATCTGCAGAAGATGGCGCTAAGCTTATTAGTGTAAAAAAAGATAATAAAGATATCTTGGATGATGATACTCTAAGTGTTGTAAGCTCATGTGCTAGACCTATAGATATAACACCAGAAGTCGCAAGTACAACTTTATGTGGGACATCTCTTTTTAGTGGTGTAACACAAGAGAGTCTTACAACAGCAGATTTTTTAATAGAGTCATTTAAAAGTGGATTATTAAGTGAAATTAGTGATACAAACAATGTAGAAGATATCTCACAAACACCTTTATGGCCACAAAGCGACTTTGTACAACCTCTAAAGTGATTTATGTTAGAGTTTCTTTATGAATATTAAACATAATAGAGCAAAGATACTTCTAGTTGAGGATGATTTAGAACTTAGTGAGCTTTTAGCTCAGTTTTTAAGTGAGTACTATATAGTAAAAGCTGTATCAACTCCACTTGAAGCTTTAGAGCTTGTTAAGATATATAATTTTAATGTAATCATATTAGACTTAAGCCTACCTCAAATGGATGGGCTTGAGTTATGCACAAAACTTAAAGATATCAGTAGTGCAAAGATAATCATCTCAAGCGCAAGAGATGCTATAGATGATAAACTTAGCTCTTTTGAGCTTGGTGCAGAGGATTATCTGCCAAAGCCTTATGATCCTCGTGAGCTACATGCTAGAGTTGAGATACTTTTAAAAAACTCAAATCTTAGAGATGACTCTTTATACATAGATGAAGATAAGCTCAAAGTTTATTATAAAGATGAGTTTATTGAACTCTCAACAGCTGAGTTTGAGATATTTTATCAACTCTATACCCATGAAGCACAGATCATCTCAAGAGAACAGCTCTCTTACTCTATGAATGCACACTCCTTAGATAGCTCACTAGATAGTATAAATGTTTTAGTTGGTCGCATAAGAAAAAAACTTAAAAAACT
This sequence comes from Helicobacteraceae bacterium, assembly GCA_015488775.1. Lineage (GTDB taxonomy): Bacteria > Campylobacterota > Campylobacteria > Campylobacterales > Sulfurimonadaceae > WFNF01. The sequence goes on along the minus strand of WFNF01000099.1, from coordinate 38,255 downwards.
AAGTGAAAAAGAGATAATCAAAACTATAAGACTAAGCGGCTACAAATATGAAGCTATTTAGTAACTCACTTGTATCAAATGTTAGAATATTAGCTTTTATCTTAGCGATACTTATAAGCATACTTCTTGGTGTTGCTTTTAAAACTACACAGCTTTACTCTAAAAAAGAGCAGGGTGTTATAGCTATAAAACTTTTAAATATTATACAAAACAATAAAACAGAGTTATACACTTTTTTAAAAGATAAAGATTTAAAACAAGTAGATAAAAATAGTACAATTTTTATGAGAAAAGATTTAGAAGATTTTATAAGTGATGATGATATAAGAGATATATCTGCAAAGATGGGGATTAAGATATATCTGATAAATTCTAGGGTTGTTTTTGATATAAGTGTTAATGGGGCAACTTACTATTTTTATTCAAATAAAACTCTATACAGTGATGTTGTTTTATACTTTGTTTTATATCTATTTTTACTTTTACTGTTTTTGTCTTTAATATATATATTTGTTAAAAACTCACTAAAACCTTTAAAAAAATTAAATAAAAATATTGAAGCTTTTTCGAACAACAAAGAGGTGAAAGTTGAGTATGAGAAACAATCTGATGAGATATCTAAGCTAGCAAACGCTTTTTATAGGGCTTATGAAAACTCTATAAAGATAAAAAAGCAAAAAGATATATTTACAAAAGCTATAATGCATGAGTTAAAAACACCGCTTACCAAAGCTAAATTTTTAACTCATTTTATGAGCGATGAAGATAAAAACAAAGATAGATTTAACAACTTATTTGATCAGATGTCAAAAGAGATGTTAAGGCTTGGAGAATTAGATAAAATCTCTTATAAGATGCAAAAACTAGAGTTTAAAAAATATAATCTAAAAAGTATGCTTGATGAGGTTTTAGAAGCACTTATGATTGATGAAAACAGCTATGAGGTAGAGTATGATAACTTTTTAGTGAGTTTGGATTATACACTTTTTATTATGCTTGTTAAAAACTTGATAGATAACGCTTTAAAATACTCACAAGATAATAAAATAAAAATCATTATAGATAAAAACTATATCTCTTTTCAAAACAAAGCAAAAGATAAAGCCTTGGATATAGATATAGTAAAAAATGCTTACTTTGGTGAGTTTAGCACACATAACTCTTACGGTTTAGGTTTATACTTAGTTGATGAGATTGTCAATATACACAACTTTACATTAGAGTATAGCTTTAAAGATAAACTACATATCTTTAAGGTGTGTTTTTAATTCTGAAGATATATATCACCTATATATGTACCTAAAGCTCCCTCTTTTATATTTGCCTTTACATAGATGGGCTTTTTTGTGTTGTAAAAAAACTCTTTTGAAACACAAGTGTGCTCAAAGGTTTGTATTGGGTAGTATTTTAGTTTTAGCTGGTACTTGCACTCTTTTGAGTTTGTAGAATACTCTAAAATAGCTTCTGTAATCACTGTTTTTTGTGGTGTAAACATTAGGGTGATATATCTAGGTATAGTAAAAAGGAAAGATCCCCAAAGAAACAGAAAAAGGAAAAAAAGTGTTATAGCTATGTTGAAGATTTTTCTGATTAGTGAAAACTTTTCTAAGATAATTTTAGGTTTAGGAAAGTCGCCTTTTTTTACAAAGTGATGGTTCCAAGCACTTAAAAAGAGTAAAAACATTGCACCTAAAATAGCACTCGTGTATAGATTTTTTTCATTATACAAAAAATCGTGTTGAAACATATATATAAAGTTTAAAAGCATCATAGATATAAATATATATGTTGGAACTCTTATAAGATGGTAGAAAGTTTTATTCATGTTATATTGTAGCTAAAGTATAAAAATCAATATCTATTTCTTACTACAGATTGTAAATTAAATGATATACTTCGAAAAATAAAAAATAGGATATTTTATGTTGATGATTTTGATGAGTATTTATACTCTATATACACTTATATCTATATATGTTAGTGTTATGCAAATTGGTTATGTTAATGTTGCTAAAAATAAAGATAATGTACTTTTAAAACCTAGTGATTTTATAAAAGCTGGTCGTTATAGTGTTGCTAAAGAGAAGTTTAACTTGGTGCAAACATTTTTTTCTTATATAGTTTTTGTTGTATTTATGGGTGGAGGTATAGCTTACCTTGATCAAAATATAATGTTTGATTCCCCTTTACTTAGTAATGTTGCTGTTGTTTTGACTTTTGTTATTATTAACTCTATACTGGGACTTCCATTTTCTTATTATGAAAAGTTTGTGCTTGATGAGGAGTTTGGATTTAACAAATCAAGTAAAAAACTTTTTATTAAAGATACAATCACCTCTTTTATTATTAGTCTTGTTCTAGGTAGTTTAGTTATAGGAGTTGTTTATTATATTATCTCATCTACATCTTTATGGTGGTTATGGAGCTTTTTATTTATCTTTGGTGTTATAATCTTGATCAATATGTTGTACCCAACATTTAGAGCTATGTTTTTTGATAAGCTTACTCCACTTGATGATGAAGAGTTAAATGATAAAATACAAAGTTTAATGGATAAAACTGGATTTGTAAGTTCTGGTGTTTTTATTAGTGATGCTAGTAAAAGAGATGGTAGATTAAATGCATACTTTGGTGGACTTGGTAAATCTAAAAGAGTTGTTCTTTTTGATACCTTGTTAGAGAAACTTAGCGCAAAAGAGCTTTTAGCTGTTTTAGGTCATGAACTTGGACATTTCGCACATGGTGACATATACAAAAACATAGGAATGATGGGCTTAATGCTATTTTTTGCTTTTGCCTTTTTTGGAAATATAGATAGTTCTTTATATATGGAGCTTGGTATAAGCGAATCACCTGCTTCAATTATGATTATATTTATGCTTTTTATGAGTGTAGTTGGTTTTTTTATGATGCCTATAATGGGTGTTGTAAGCCGTCACAACGAGTATGAAGCAGATAAAATGGGATCTGAGTTAGAGTCAAGTGAAGCTTTAGGTTCTGCTTTAATGAAGCTTGTTGAGGAAAATAAATCTTTCCCATTATCACACCCATTATATATATTTTTCAACTATACACATCCACCAGTAATTGAGAGATTAAAAGAGCTTGGAGTATATGTTCCAGGTCTTAAAGATAATAAAAGTGAAAGTTAAAGAGTTACTTTCAAAAGCAAGTACTATTTTAAAAGATATACCAAATCCAAGAAAAGAGTCAGAATTGCTTCTTGTTCACTCTTTAGATAAAGATCTATTATGGGTTATGATAAATCAAAATGAAGATGTAGATGAAAAAGATTTCTTTGCTTTAGTAAATCGTAGAGCAAAAAATGAGCCTTATGAATATATAGTTAAGAAAGTTTCATTTTATAGTGAAACTTTTAAGATAGATTCACGCTCACTAATCCCAAGACCAGAAACAGAACTACTTATCGATATAGCTTTAAAAGAGTTAAAAAATAGTGACTATAAAAATGTTTGTGAAGTTGGTGTTGGTAGTGGGATTATTACAACTATCTTAGCTAAAAACTTTCCATCAAAAAATTACCTTGCCTTGGATATATCTGATGAAGCTTTATCATTAGCAAAAGAAAATTTCAAACTTTTTAATGTTGACAAAATAGTTAAACTTCAGCAAAATGACTTACTGTATGGTATTGATCAGAATATTGATTTACTTGTTTCTAATCCACCTTATATAGCAGATGATGAAGTATTAGAAAGCAATTTATCTTATGAACCACAAAATGCACTTTTTGGTGGTGTAAAAGGTGATGAATTGGTTTTAAAACTTATTGATCAAGTTGTTGAAAAAGATATTAAATGTTTTATTTGTGAGTATGGTTATGATCAAAGGGCAAGTGTAGAGTTTATGTGTGAAAAATTTGATAACTATAAGGTAGAATTCTACAAAGATTATGCTCAATTAGATAGAGGATTTATTTTAAAAAAGGTTAATAATGCTTAAATACAAACATTTGATTTTCGATTTTTCTTACTTTATAGTTTTACTTGTATCAGTTGGTGGGGTTTTAACTCTAGGTGCAATTGTAGCTCCTGTTGTGTTTCATCCAGAAATTGTAGGTTTAGATATGAGTAGGTTTGAGAGTGGACTTTTGATGAGTGAGATATTTAGAAGATTTTCTTACTTTTTAAATTTTACGGCACTTTTTATAGTTTTATATGAGATTATAAAGTATAGATTTATGCAAAGAGATAAGATAGTAATTTTAAGTGCTATAACATCTTTTGCAACTATAAGTATGTTTACAAGTGTTTATATACCTAAAATCTTAGAGTTACAAGCTAAAGGTAAAGAGTTTACATCTAGCAAAACCTTTGACAACTTACATTTCGCAAGCGAGCTAGATTTCAAGATCCTAGCTGTAGCTTTACTAGTTTTATTTGTTAGACGTTTAATGTTACTTAAAAGAGGGTAGCTGTTAAATAGCTGCTCTTAAATCTTCAGAGATTATATTTACAACTTTTGCTTCTGCTTCTTTAGATAAAGATTCAATATCTAAAAGTTCACCATATTTAGATTTTATCTCTTCTATAGTTTGTTCGCCTGGAACTTTTCTTGCTGCAATATATCCAACAATCTCACCATTTTCATTAAACTTTGGTTCAACATATACTATAACCCAATAGTATGCGCCATCTTTTCTTAGGTTTTTTACGTAACCCTTCCAAATTTGATCTTTTTTTAAAGATTCCCACATGTTTTTAAATAAACATTTAGGCATATCTGGATGTCTCATGATTGAATGTGGGCTTCCTAAAAGCTCATCTTTGGAGTATGCTGACATATTAACAAATTTGCGATTTACATAAGTTATGCGACCTTTGGTATCAGTCTCTGTTATCATCACACCACCTGGAAATTTTACCTCAGTATCGTTTGCAATTGGTACTTCCATTTTTAATCCTTGAAAAAGTAGTTATACTGTTATAATAGTATCTTATAACTTAAACAAAAATAAATTTATGATTATTTAACAATGTTAAAAAATATTATGTGTAAAAACTACTGTTTTATGGTATTTAACCAAGATGTTAAATCTGTTTGAAATTTTTCTCTTTCAACATCAAAATGCACTTCATGTAAGGAGTTTTCATAAGTAAAAAAGTTTTTATTTTTACACTCAATCATTTCATAAAATTCATATGTAGCGTCTCTGTCATTAATTTTATCATTTTTCCCATGAATAAATAGTATAGGTATATCTACTTGTTTAAGTTTTGATTTTACCATTTTCATATTTATCATAAGCTCATCACCCCATCTTGCACTGGCAACTCCAAACATCTTTTTATCAGCTTTTGCACCATCAACAACTGAGCTTAAGGAACAAGTTGCTTTTGTGTTAAATTTTAGCTTTACTGAGAAAGTTGGATGGAACTTAGAAATTATTTTTGCTAGAATTTTTAGATATGTTTTTGTTGCATTAACACTTTTTATAAGTGTGCCACTAGAGATTACAGCTTTTAGCTTTTTTTGATCATAATCCAGTAGGTATCTAAGTGCTACTAGTGAACCCATAGAATGTGCATATAATATAGGTTTAATCTGTGTTTCTAAATAAACAAAATCTATAAATTGATTTAGGTCATCTGTATATTCTTTGAATGATCCAATATGAGCTCTTTGTCCATCACTATCTCCATGACCTCTTTGATCATAACCATATACAGCAATATTATTTTGGTTTAAAAAATCTATAACTGGTTCATACCTATCAAAATATTCAGCATAACCATGAAGTATAATCATCACTTGTTTGTATTGTTTAGGTAGATATTTGTTATAGTAAAGTTTTTTGTTATCATGATCAGAGTTTATGAACATTTTATATCCTTGAATTTATTTGTTTGGTGTGTTTGTCCCAAACTGATTATGCCACCATTCATCTGGAGTTCTATATGATGAACTTACAGTCTCTTCATCGAAGGGAAAAGAGTAGTTTTTTATATATTCTAGAACTATTTTATAGGCTTCATTTATTTGTGAACTCATTTTATTTGCTAAGTCTATATCTTGAGTGTTTTTGTCTGGGTGCCATTTATGGATTAAGTTTTTATAATTTACTTTTACTTGAGATAGTGTTGCTTTATCACTAAGGCCAAGGAGTGTTTTGGCCTTTATGATTTGTGAAGAGGTATGCATTGAAATTTAGTTTAATCTTTTTGTTGACGCATGAATGTCGGTACATCCAAAAAATCTTCATTTTCACCATTCATTACAAGTTTTGGTCTTGAAACAACAGGACTCTCTTGGACTACAGTTTCATTTACATATTCATTGTTGTTAACACCAACATCTACATCTTTTTCAAAACCTGTAGCAATTAGTGTAACTTTAATCTCATCGAGTTCAAGTGTATCATCATTAGAAACACCAAAGATAACTTCTGCATCTTCATCTGCACTGTCATTGATTACATTCATAGCTTCAGTTATAGACATCATAGAGTAATCAGGATGCATATGAAAGTTTACTAAAACACCTAAAGCACCGTTTATGCTCATATTGTCAAGCAACGGTGACTCTATAGCAGATTTTATAGCTTCATAAGCAGCATTTTCACCTTTGTGAGAACCTATACCCATCAAAGCCATACCTCTATGAGACATAACTGTTTGAAAGTCTGCAAAGTCAACATTAATTGTACCCTCAGATAAAATAACACCAGAAGTTCCACTAACAGCTTCTGCTAAAACAGTATCAACAATTTTAAAACTCTCTCTCATACCTAGATTTCTATCTATAATAGAAAGTAGTTTATCATTTGGTATAATAACTATAGAATCAGACTCTTTTTTAAGCTCTTCCAAACCAGCCATTGCTAGTTTCATTCTTTTTCTACCCTCATAAGAGAAAGGTTTTGTAACTACAGATATAGTTAAAGCACCAACCTCTTTAGCTATTTGAGCAATTATAGGAGCAGCACCTGTTCCTGTTCCACCACCTAGACCAGCAGCAATAAAAACTATATCTGCACCAATAAGTGCATTTTTTATCTCATCATAACTCTCAAGTGCAGAATCTTTACCAACATCAGGTTTCATTCCCGCACCAAGTCCACGAGTAAGTTTTGCCCCAATTTGTATTTTTGTAGCTGCATGACTCTTTTCTAAGACTTGAGCATCAGTGTTAGCAATAGCAAGTTCAATCCCACTAACACCCTCACTTATCATATGCCCAATCATATTTCCACCGCCACCACCAACACCAATAGCAACAATTCTAGCACCAGCTGGAGTCACAGACTCCTCAATAGAATAAGCTTCATTCATAACACACTCCTCAAAATTTATAAATTAAAATAACTGGGTAGCCCAGTTCCAAAATTTAGCAAATATACTTGCCTCATCACTCTTCTTACCCTTTGGATCTTCAAAAGTCTTAAAAGACTCTTTAACATCTTCGTCCAAAATAGCAACAGGGATTTGTTTGCTATCATCTTCTATTTCACTTATGTCATTCAAACTAGGTTGACTTCTGGCAACCTCTGGTTCGTTTGGATGACGCATTTTTTTATTTACATCAATCTCATAAGTTGTATATCCATCAGCCGCGTATCTTAAAAGGCCAATAGCACCAGAGTATGAAGGATCTCTCAAAGAATCAAAAAGACCATCTATATCTGCTGGTTTTGCTAGTCTAACAGGCATATTGTCAAAAATTGCAACAGCCAACTCTCTTAGACCCTCCATTTTTGTAAAACCACCTGTTAAAATTATACCTGCACCCATTAAATCTTTTAAGTTAGATTTTTCTATCGACTGAGCTATAATCATAAGAGTTTCTTCTACTCTAGCATAAATAACATTATGAACCACCTCAAGAGATACCTCATGAGTTTGTTCTTCATCTCCTATAATCGGCAATTCTATTAAATCATTGCTTGGATTTTGTAAAGAACCATAAGATATCTTTACACTTTCAGCTGTATTTAGTGGTGTATGTAGTGCCATAGACAAATCATTTGTGATGTGGTTTGAACCAACACCAAGGTAATCATTATATCTTATAGCATTTCCAGAGTGTACAACTATGTTAGATGTACTTCCACCAAGATCAACAACAGCTGCACCTAACTCTCTTTCATCTGCATTTAAAGTTGCTATAGAAGATGCATAGCCACTTAATACAACACCTTCAACATCTATACCAGCTGCTTTTACAGCTTTTTTTAGATTTGAAAGGTTTGACTTCTGAGTTGTAATGATATGTGTTTCAACCTCAAGTCTTGAAGCATTCATCCCCAAAGGGTCTTCAATGAAGTCTTGATCATCAACTTTAAAGTTAAAAGGTAAAGTATGTAACACTTCATACTCATTTGGTATATTCGCATTATATAAAGAGGTATGCATTACACGATTTATCTCTTTAATACTTATCTCTTTATTTGGGATATTTACAATACCACTAGAGTTTAGTGATTTTGTGTATGCCCCAGATATAGAAACAATTGCACTTGTTATATCAACTCCAGAAACCCTTTTTGCATCTGCTATTGCAGATTTAATAGATTTTGAAGCTAACTCAATATTTGTAATAGTACCTTTTTTAAGACCTTGAGATTTTGAAATACCTGCACCAGTTATCTTAATGTTGTCATTATCAATATCAGCAATAATGGCACATACTTTTGTACTACCAATGTCTAATGCTAAAACTGATCTATGCATTACTCTAATCCTGCTACAAATACTTCAATTGAGTATTTTGATTCTAATGATTTTATTAAGCCACTATTTAACATTTTACTCTTTATCTCCATAACTTTTGATGTTTGATCCACACTAGACTTACTAAGCAAGTTTTGTTCCAATATGTTATATAAAACTACATCGCCATTTGGTGATTCTATATAACCTCTTTTAGTTTTTACTTTAAATAGTTTATTTATAAAGTCTTTACTAGCTATAGAATCTAACCCTTCAATTTTAATATCACTCATCGGGTTCAATACTACGCTAGTTTTACCTTTAAAAGTATCGGCAGATGTTTTTGCTAATTTAAGTAGTTCTAGCTTTTTCTGATTTAAGATATAAGCTACTTTTATTTGCTCTTTTACACTTTCATAAGATTTTGGTGTAGATTCATTTTTCTTAATTAGTTTTATAACTACAAATGTATTTCCTACTTTTATAGGTTTAAGAACTGGTTTTAAAAGATTTGTCTCATTTAGCTTTGTATAAACCTCATTATTAAATATATTTGAACTAAGTGAAATTTTTGTATTTAAAGTTGTAAAATTACCTTCACCTTTTTTAAATTTGATATATTTTTTAAGTGCTGTTTTTTTTGTCTCTTTAGCATTTATGTCTGCTTTTACTTTAGATTGTGCCTGATCAAGAGTTAAACGCATACCCTCCTCATTTACATAATCATTTTTGTGAGATTCATAATAATCAGCAATATCACTTGCATCTATTTCATTTGATGCTATATTTTCAACAAAGTACTCTATATCAAAGCTTGATTCATCCATATAAGAGTTTTTATTCATCTCCCAATATGTTTTAAGAGATTTTTCATCAGTTTCAATATTGATATTTTTATCACTAAGTATTTTATATTCGATTTTATCTGCAATGTTTAAAGGTATATTTAAAACCTCTTGTTCTAAATCACTTACACTTGGTTGAATAAGATTTATAACTTTTCTTGTTACAATATCATTTCTTAAATCATTTTCAAACTCTTTCATAGACATGTTGTTTTGTTGTAAAACTTTTTTATATATATCTTTTGAAAATTTACCATCTTTAGTAAAAGCATTTTCAGCTTCAATCACTTTAAAAACTTCCTTATCTGAAGCTTCTAGTTTTAAATCTTTTGCTAAGTTTAAAACATAAGATTGATTTACAAGTTGTTTAAATGCTTGTTTTTGTAAACCAAAAGATTCTGCTTGCTCTTTTGAAAAGTTACCTTGAAAAATTTGGTTATACTGTGAATAAAGGCGTGAATACTCTTTTTGTAATTCTCTTTGTGTAATCTCTACTTTACCGACTTCAGCAATTACGCTTCCTTTGTCACTCGCAGGATTTTGACCCCAACTAGTAGCTCCCGCACCTATAAACGAGATTGTTGAAATCCATATAGTTATAACAAGCCATTTTCTATGTCTTTGCATCCAAGTAATCATCTAAATAAAACCTTTTTTTATGGCATACTAATTTATTTTAGTGATACCTTATATAATATTGCTCTTATTTTAGCTCTATTGTGATTAAAACTACCTAAATAATTTAGCTAATATTGGTAAAAAGATATTTTAATTTAACTGTTTGTAACATCTATAAAGCTTATAAGCTTGTAATAATATTTTTAGTGTAAAATAACTACAATTAAAATTAAAATTATAGGAACTTTAAATATGACTAATGAAGAGTTGAAAAATAGAGATTTAGAAGTTCTTTGGCATCCATGTACGCAGATGAAAGATTATGAGATCTTACCTTTAATCCCCATAAAAAAAGCTCATGGTGTGTATATTACAGATTTTGAAGGAAACTCTTATATTGATTCTATAAGTTCATGGTGGGTAAATATATTTGGACACACAAATAAATATATAAATACTAAAATTAAAGAGCAGTTAGATACTTTGGAACACGTAATCATAGCTGGTTTTACACATAAAAGTATTATTGAACTTTCTGAGAGATTAGTTAAATTAACACCATCTGGTTTAGATAAATGTTTTTATGCAGACAATGGTTCAAGTGCTGTTGAAGTAGCATTAAAAATGAGTTACCACTACAACAAAAATAGGGGTAAAGAAAAATCATTATTTGTGTCTTTACAAAATTCATACCATGGTGAAACAATAGGAGCATTAAGTGTAGGTGATGTTGAACTATATAAAGATACATACAAACCTTTACTTATAAGAGCTATCTCAACTCCAACACCTTTTGATCAAACTAAAGAGTCTGCTATAAAAGCGGCAATAGAGTATGAAAATTTATTAAAAGAGAGAGCTTCTGAGATTAGTGCTTTAATTATTGAACCATTAGTGCAGGGTGCTGGATATATGAATATGTATCATCCTCACTTTATAACTTTGTTAAGTGAAATTTCAAAAAAATATGATGTTCATCTTATTGCTGATGAAATTTTAGTTGGCTTTGGTAGAACTGGGACAATGTTTGCTTGTGAAAGTGCTGAAATTACACCAGATTTTATGCTACTTTCTAAGGGTCTTACAGGCGGTTACTTGCCACTTTCAGTATGTATGACAACAAATGAAATATATAGTGCTTTTTATTGCGATTATGAGGATAATAAAGCTTTTTTACATTCCCACTCGTACACTGGTAATGCCTTAGCATGTGCCGCAGCTAATGCTACTATAGATATATTTGAAAATGAAAACATCATAGAAAAAAATAAAGTTTTAATTGATCAGATGCAAGAGGGTTTACTAAAGTTTAGTAAGTTAAATTGTGTTAAAGAAACAAGGCAACAAGGGATGATTGCAGCAATAGAACTTCAAAATTTTGATCAGGGTGAACGTATAGGTGTAAAAATATATCAAGAAGCGTTAAAATATGGTGTTTATATTAGACCACTAGGTCATGTAGTTTATTTTATGCCTCCATATGTTATAAGTAAAGATGAGTTACAAAAAGTGATAGATGTTACTTTTGATGCTGTAGTTAAAGTGTTGGAAACTAGATAAATATGGCTAAATACTTTTATGAAGAGTTATATAAAGTTTTAATTGCCTCTAGTGTTGAGGAAAAATTAAAAAAATTCGATTATTTTTTTTCAAATTATAAAAATTATACAATTGATGTTAAATCAGAAAAATGTAAAATTTTACAAGCTTCAAATGAAAGTTTTTGTAATGTCGTTTTACCTAAAAATGTTCAAAAAAGAAAAAAGTTTACAACGAATCATGGTAAGGCACTTTTAATACATGCCATTACACATATAGAATACTGTGCTATAGATTTAGCACTTGATCATATATATAATTTTAGAGATTTGCCATCAAGCTATATAGAAGATTGGTTAAGTGTTGCAAGTGATGAAGTTAGGCATTTCAATATGTTAAATGAACTTTTGGATGAGTTAGGCTTTAAATATGGTGATTTTGAAATTCATAATGCACTATTTGATGCTTCAAGATGGACTGATAACTCATTTATAGAACGAATGGCTGTTGTGCCTAGATATTTAGAAGCAGGTGGACTTGATGCTACTCCTGAAATTTTAAGCAAATTAGAAAAAATAGTAGATGATCCTTTTATAGATAAAGTTGTTAAAACCTTAAACGTAATCTTAGAGGAAGAAGTTGATCATGTTAAAAAAGGCGACTACTGGTTTAAGTTTGCTTGTAATAAAAATGGTGTTAATAGTGATATCTATTTTGATATTATTAAAAAATATTATCCTAGAACTTTTCCCCGTATAAAAAAGATAAATATAGATGCTAGAAAAGAGGCTGGCTTTTCATGTTGTGAATTAGAGAAAATTTCTAGTGAAAAAGTATGTGAATAACCGTTTATATACATTTTTTAGGTTTTAATTAAGCAAACTTAAGGTATAAAATTACTAATAATTAAAATATTTAAGCAAGGACTTAAAAAATGAGCAAAAAAATACCATTTTTTAGACGTGAAATTAGCAATAATGATAGAGATTATATTGATAATGTTGTAGATGAAGTTACACAAAATGCAGTTGAAGACTTAGAAGAGGATTTTAAAAACTATATAGGTACTGATTTTGCTCTAGCAACTTCTCATGGAACATCAGCACTTCACCTAGCGATGTTGGCTTTAGATTTAAAGCGTGGAGATAAAGTTTTGTGTTCAGTTAACTCTTTTCCAGCCGTTCCAGAGGTTGTAAGACATTTTGATGCTGAACCTATTTTTATAGATATTGATGAAGATACTTACAATATAAACTTAGATAAACTAGAATCATACCTAGAAGACAATAGTGTTAAAAAGCTAAAAGCTGTAATAGTTACTCATATGGCTGGTTTAAGTGTAGATATTGATAGACTTTTAAGAATTGCAGATATATATAACATTAAAGTTGTGGAAGATGCTTCAGAAGCACTTGGATCTACTTTTAATGGTGAAAAGATAGGTTCATTTCAAAGTGATTTAGTTTGTTTCTCTTTTAATACACATCTGAAAAATTCTATATGTAATGGTGGTATGCTAACAACAAAAGATGAAGATCTTTATGATAGAGCTAAACTACTTAGAGATCATGCTATGGTTGTAGATGAGGGTTCTTTAGATTATGTTTATGATGTTGTAGATATTGGTAGTAAGTACACAATGTCTATGTTAGATGCAGCTTTTATAAACTCTCAACTAAAAAGCCATGATATATATACTCAAAGAGTTAAAGATATAGCTCAAAGATATAGTGATGCACTAGATGGTGTTGAACATGTAAGAGTGCCTGTTAAAGATAAAAATCACTCTTACTCTTTATATATCATTAAAATTGATAAAAATAGAGATTCTTTTGCAAGAGAGATGGAAGCCCAAGGTATATCTGTAGGTTTGCATTATATACCTTTGCATTTAATGTCATATTATAAAAATAAATATATGTTAAGAATAAATGATTACCCTAAAGCTTTAACATCATTTCAACAAGTTTTATCTATACCTATCTATGCTGCTATGGAAGATAGTGATGTAGAATATGTTATTGATACTATTAAAAATATAGCTAAAAATCGTATTTGAAAAAACATTTAGCTTTATATATAGAATCTTATCTATATAGACCATCTTTTTTAGGATGGTCACTTTCTTTTTTACTTTTGCCACTTACTCTTATATATTGTTTTATCATCTGTGTTAAATATATTTTTTCTAAAGAGGTTGATTATGGTATAGCTGTAATAAATGTGGGTAATCTTGTTATAGGTGGAAGTGGAAAAACCCCTTTAGTTACTTTTTTAGCAAATAATTTTGAAAAAAGTGCCATTATACTTAGGGGTTATGGTAGAGATTCTAAAGGTATGTATGTAGTTAGGGATTTAGAAAAAATAAATTATAGTGTTGATATAAGTGGTGATGAAGCCACTATATATGCACATAAGTGTAAAAACTCATTTGTTATAGTTAGTGAAGATAGGGTTAAAGCTATAAAAAAAGCTAAAGAGCTTGGTGCAAAAATTATTTTTTTAGATGATGCTTATAGTAAGCACAATATAAAAAAGTTAAATATACTTATTGATATAGAAACTAAAAATAAATTTTGTCTTCCAAGTGGACCTAAAAGACAAAAGTATTTTAAAAATCAAGATACTTTTTTTATAAAAGAGGATGTTGATTTTAGAAGAGTTGTCTCTTTTAAAAATTTAACTAAAGATATGGCACTTGTTACAAGTATAGCACGCTCATCAAGATTAGATAAATACCTACCAGATGGAGTAAGTGTAAAATTTAGCTTTGAAGATCATCATAAGTTTAAAAAAAATGAACTCGAAAAGATACTTAGTGAAACTAAAGTACAGAGTTTGCTTGTAACTTATAAAGATTTTGTTAAAATGTCAAACTTTGATTTTCCTTTGTCTTTAATGGACTTAGAGTTAGATGTAGATAAAAAAATTTTAGATAAAGTAAAAAATTATGCAAAAAAATATTGAAAAAGTAAAAACACTACTTGATGCACTACCTTTTATAAAAGAGTTTAGTGAAGAGATAGTGGTTATAAAGTATGGTGGTTCTGCTCAAAGTTCACCTGAACTTAAAGCTAGGTTTGCAAGAGATATCTTACTAATGTATCTTGTAGGTATAAAACCTGTTATAGTTCATGGTGGTGGTAAAAAAATAAATGAGATGCTTGAAGCTTTACATATAGAAACATCATTTATAGAGGGTCAAAGAGTTACAACTCCTGAAATCATGCATATAGTAGAGATGGTTTTATCTGGCTCAATAAATAAAGAGATAGTTTCACTTTTAAACTCTCATGGTGCTAAAGCTATAGGTATAAGTGGAAAAGATGCTCATTTTATAAAAGCAAAAGCAAAAGATGCAAGTAAATGGGGTTATACTGGTAATATAACTGATGTAAATGCAAAAGTAGTGTGTAATCTGATCAAAGAAAAGTTTATACCTGTTATTGCGCCAATAGCTTGTGATAGTGAATTAAACCACATAGGTTATAACATTAATGCGGATCTTGCAGCTTCATATATAGCAAAAGCTATAGGTGCATCAAAAGTTGTTTTTTTAACTGACACTGCTGGTGTTTTAGATAAAGATAAAAATCTACTTTCAACTTTAACACAAGATGATGTTCAAAGATTAAAAGATGATGAAACTATACATGGTGGTATGGTTCCAAAAGTTGATGCTTGTTTAGAAGCATTAAATGGTGGAGTTAGAAAAGCACATATTATTGATGGTAGGATTGAACATTCTATGCTTTTAGAACTTTTTACAAGCGAGGGTGTTGGGACACAGATTGTCTCATCATAATTTGGGTTTAAAATATTTTTGATACAATAAAAACTTATAGTAAGGAAATTTATGATTTTAATGGCTGGTCCTTGTGTTATAGAGTCTTGGGATAACTTAGATTTTATAGCAAAATCGTTAAAAAAGTACCATGAAGATGGTAGATTTGATTTTTATTTTAAAGCTAGCTTTGATAAAGCTAATCGTACTTCATTAGACTCCTATAGGGGTCCTGGTTTAGAAGCTGGTTTAGAGATGTTAGCAAAAATAAAAAAAGAGTATGGTTATAAAATTGTAACTGATGTTCATGAAAGCTCTCAAGTTGAAGCTATATCTAAAGTAGCAGATATTATACAGATACCAGCTTTTTTATGTAGGCAAACTGATTTGTTGGTTGCTGCTGCTAAAACAGACTTGATTGTAAATATCAAAAAAGGTCAATTTATGAACCCTAGCGATATGAAACATTCAGTTCTAAAGGTTCTAAAAACTAGAGGTTGTGATGAGATATCTTATGAAAACTCTAGAAAGCATAAAGTGTTTTTAACTGAAAGAGGTTCAACTTTTGGTTATGGAAACCTAGTTGTAGATATGAGAGCCTTAAAAATAATGAGAGAGTTCGCTCCTGTTATATTTGATGCTACACACTCTGTGCAGATGCCAGGTGCAGGTGGTGGAACTACAAGTGGTGATAGCTCTATGGTTCCAACTTTAGCAAAAGCAGCTGCAGCGGTTGGAGTAGATGGCTTCTTCTTTGAGACTCATCCAAATCCAAAAGAGGCACTAAGTGATGGACCAAATATGTTAACACTTGATCAGTTAGAAAATTTAAGTGAAACATTAATAAAAATTGACAATATATAAAGGAAAATTATGAATGTAATTGAAGGCAAGTTAAGCGTACAAAAAGGTAGAAGAATAGCTATAGTAAATGGAAGATTTAATCATCTTGTTACTGATAGATTGGTTGAGGGTGCAAAAGACGCTTATCTTAGACATGGTGGAGATGAAAAAGATTTAGATCTAGTTTTAGTTCCAGGTGCTTTTGAGATACCTTTAATTGTTGAGCGTTTAGTTGCATCTGCTAAGTATGATGCTATATGTACTGTTGGTGCAGTTATAAGGGGTTCAACTCCTCATTTTGATTATATATCTGCTGAAGCAACTAAGGGTGTAGCTAGTGTAGCACTAAAATCTGGTATACCAATATCTTTTGGTGTTTTAACTGTAGATAGTATAGAACAAGCAATTGAGAGAGCTGGTACAAAAGCTGGTAACAAAGGTTTTGAAGCTATGGTTACTTTAATAGAGATGTTAAATCTTTATAGTGAGGTTCAAGCGTAATGGCAACTAGACATCATGCAAGAATGGCAGTTGTTTCTTTAGTTTATGCTTACGATTTAGGTAATCAAAGCATTGCAGACTTTTCTGACGATATTTTGGAAGAGAAAAAAATACGAAATAAACAACGTGAATTTGCCTTAGACCTTTTCAAAGGGGTAATGGACAACTTACCTAGAGTTGATGAAATGATAGTTAAACATCTTAAAGATTGGGATTTTGAAAGATTAGGTTCAATTGAAAGAGCTACACTTAGGCTTGGTGCTTATGAGATTTTGAACTCATCATTAGATAGTGCAGTTATAATTAACGAGGCTATAGAGTGTGCAAAAGCTTTTGGAACTGAGCAATCACCTAAATTTATAAATGGTGTCTTAGACGCTATATCTAAAGACAAGTAGTTTAAATGAAAACTCTTTTTTTACTTTTATTTCTAATTTTAGGGCTTGAGGCATCAAATAAATGTCTCAAATGTCATCAAGGCATTGAAGATATACGTGATCGTAGCTCTGACATGATGAAAGAGATTATAAAAGTTGCAGATAAATCTGGCTATGAAGGCAATGATTGTATTGTTTGTCATGGTGGAAATCCAAATACAACAAGTAAAAAAAGAGCTCATAAGGGAACTATAAAATATTTTAAAACTCATAAGGGTCCTAAAGAGTTTTACCCATCACCTACATCTGCATATATAAACGAAAACACTTGTGGTATGTGTCATGAAAAACAAGTTTCTACTCAAATGAACTCTTTAATGAACACCGAACAAGGTAAGATTCAAGGTGCAATCTGGTCATTTGCTAGAAATGATGGATATAAACATAATATAGGAAACTTTAAGACTCAAAATCCAAAAGATATACACAAAAGACTTGGAACTAAGTCTTATAAAACATATATGCAACAATTAAGTAAACTTGAACCACAAGCTTTTCCTAATGATATGGAAGTGTTACCAAAAGCTCCAACTGCTGATGAAGTTGAAAAAGACCCATCTTTAGCAGTTTATACTTACTTAAGACAAGAGTGTCTAAGATGTCATACTAGCTCAAAAGGTAGGCTTAGACGTGGTGATTTTAGAGGGGTAGGGTGCGCATCTTGTCATATTCCATACTCAAACACTGGTCTATATGAGGGTAAAGATAAAACTATCTCTAAAAAAGAGCCAGGACACCTTCTATCTCACCAAATTCAAAGTTCACGCGATACAAAAATAGAGATTAATGATCATAACTATAGTGGAATACCTGTTGAAACTTGTACTACTTGTCATAATCGCGGTAAACGTATTGGTGTTTCTTACCAAGGTCTAATGGAATCAGCATATAACTCAACTTATGATGAAAAAGGCAATGGACAAACAAAGTTACATACTAAGAGATATCTACATATGAAAGAGGATATCCACTTTAAAAAAGGTATGTTATGTCAAGATTGTCACACCTCAAACGATATGCACGGGGATGGTTTTTTAACTGGGGCAAATCTAGCAGCAGTTGAAATAGAGTGTCAAGATTGTCATGGTACAACAAAAAAATACCCTTGGGAACTTCCTTTAGGATATAGTGATGAGTTTTCCACAAAGGTTAAGGTTGGCAAAGCTAGAGGTCTTACTAAAACACTAATTGATTATCTTAACCAAGGTTCAGTAGATAAACCTAATGATGGTTATCTACTTACAACTCGTGGTAATCCATTAGTTCATACTGCAAAAAATCCAGACAACAGTGTAACTATACATTTAGCATCTGGAAAAGATATAAAACTAAAACCTCTAAAACTCTTAAAAGAGAAAGAAAAACTTAGCCCAAATGCTCTTTTAGCGATGGATAAAATAGATTCACATACAGATAATTTAGAGTGTTACACTTGTCATGCAACTTGGGCACCTCAATGTTATGGTTGTCATGTAAAAATAGATTACTCTGGTGGCAAAAAAAATATAGACTACCTAAAAGCTTCACACGATAACGATATACATGGAACAACAGGTGGGATGAGAGATCTTAAAAAGTATTTGGTTGATGGTAAGGTTACAGAAACAAGATCATTTTTAAGATGGGAAGATCCTATGTTATCGCAAAATGGTGAAGGTCGTATTAGCCCAACTATACCAGGATGTCAAACAACTATAACTGTAATAGGAAAAGATGGAAACACTCTTTTACAAAACCATATTTTTAAGCAAAAACCTGGAATTGAGCATGGGGGAGAAGAGGGGCAAAACTCTATAGATATGTCACCAGTTCAACCACATACTATCTCAAAAGAGTCACGCTCATGTGAGTCTTGTCATACAAGTAAAAAAGCCTTAGGCTATGGCATAGGATCACTAGCGCCTATGGATCAAGATGTTATAGTTGATCTTATGGATATAAATGGAACTACGCTTTCAAAAAATGCCATTATACAAATAAATGCAATCAATAATCTAAAAACTGATTATACTAGAATACAAGATGAAAATGGTACTCAACTTATGACTGTTGGTCACCATTTTAAATTATCTCAGCCTCTTAGTAAAGAGCAGATAGACAAAGTAGATAGACAAGGCTCATGTATAGCTTGTCATAAATCTATTCCAGAAAAAGATTTAGCTGTTAGTGTTTTAACACACATTGCAGATGTAGCAAAAATAAAGATAGATAAAAAAGAGCATGGAAATATACTTAGTAAAGTTTTACTTTTAAGTGCTTGGGTTCAAGTTACTATAGGGTCAATAATTATTCTATTTATAGTATATTTTATATTTTTTAGAAAAAAGAAACATAAAAAAGGTTGGTAAAATTAATGAAAAGATTAACAAAAGAAGAAGCACTAGACCTTATAAAAAATAAAGATTTAAAAGAGTTAGGTAAGATGGCGGATGATAGAAGAAAAGAACTTCATCCAAAAGGTATAACAACATTTGTAGTAGATAGAAATATTAACTACACAAATGTATGTTGGGTTGATTGTAAGTTTTGTGCTTTTTATAGACATCCTAAAGAGGATGGTGCTTATGTTTTAACTTTTGATCAGATAGATGAAAAGATAGATGAACTTTTAGCTATAGGTGGAACACAAATACTTTTTCAAGGTGGTGTACATCCAAAACTTAAAATTGATTGGTATGAGGATTTGGTTGAACATATTCATACTAAATATCCACAAATTACTATTCATGGTTTTTCTGCTATTGAGATAGATTATATTGCTAAAATATCTAAGATAACGCTAGAAGAAACTCTTCAAAGACTAAAAGATAAAGGTTTGAGTTCTATCCCTGGCGCTGGCGCTGAGATACTTAGTGATAGAGTTAGAGATATAATAGCACCAAAAAAGATAGATTCAGATGTATGGATAAATGTTCATAGAGCTGCACATAAACTTGGGATTAAGTCTACTGTAACTATGATGTATGGTACAGTTGAAACAGATGAAGAGATTATAGAGCATTTTGATATGGCAAGAAAACTTCAAGATGAAACAGGTGGGTTTAGAGCTTTTATAATGTGGAGTTTTCAAGGAGCTAATACAAAGCTACTTGAGGAGATTCCAGATATGAAAAAGCCATCTTCTAACAGATATCTAAGACTTTTAGCTGTTGCAAGGTTATATCTTGATAATATACCTAATATACAAAGTTCATGGGTAACTCAAGGCTCTTACATAGGTCAAATGGCATTAAGATTTGGTGCTAATGATTTAGGTTCTACAATGATGGAAGAAAATGTTGTAAGAAGTGCTGGAGCTACTTTTGATATGCAAAAAGGTGAGTTGATAAGACTTATTCAAGATGTGGGACAAAAAGCTGGGATTAGAAATACAGCTTATGAGACTTTAGAACTTATAGGGTAGATTATGAAAAAAACTTTTTTAAGTATTTTATTTTTAGGAAATTTATTGATGGCAGCAAGTGTAGAAAAAATTGATATAGACGGTTTAAATGTACCATTAGTTTTTGAAGAGGATAATAAATTACCTCTAGTTTCAATGCAACTAGTGTTTAAAAATAGTGGTTATATTAGTAGTGATGTAGCAGGTTTAGCAAGACTTTCAGCTAAAGTTTTAAATCAAGGTACAGCAAAAGATGGACACAAAGAGTTTTCTAAATCTTTAGATGAAAGAGCTATCTCTATAAGTATCTCTACAGGTACTGAAACTTTTGTTATTGAGGTTACATCTTTAAAAGATCAGTTTGATTATGCACTTTCAAGACTTTCAGACCTATTAAAAGATCCAAATATAAATGAAGATTCTTTAAATCGTGTTAAGTCTAGTACAATTGGTTCACTTAGCAGAAAAGAGAATGATTACGATTATGTTGCATCAAATCTTTTAAAAGGTGAGCTTTTTAGAGGTACCCCTCTAAAAAATCCTGCAAATGGTGATGTTAAATCGGTAGAAGCAATAAAAATAGATGATATTAAAAAGTTTTTAAATAAACATGTTGTTTACTCAAATGCAATAGTTGTTGTTGGTGGTGATATAGATTTAGCAAGTGCTAAAAAAGATGCTAAAAACTTGCTTTCTATTTTAGATAAAGGTGAAAAGTCTGAACTTATTCATTATAGTGTTAGTGATAAAAAAAGTGAAACTATAGTTAAAAAAGAGACTGATCAAGCATATTTGTATTTTGGTTCACCATATTATGCAAAAGTGGATGATTTAGATAATTATAAAGCTAGTGTTAGTACTTATATCTTAGGTGCTGGTGGTTTTGGTTCACGTCTTATGGAAGAGATAAGAGTTAAAAAAGGTTTAGCTTATTCTGCTTATGCAAGAGTAAACATTAACAACTCTGCTTCATACTTAAATGGCCATTTACAAACTAAATTAGAATCTTTAGATGATGCTAAAAAAACAGTATTTTCTGTTTTTGATGAGTTTGTAGATAAGGGTGTTACTCAAGATGAACTTGATCAAGCAAAAAAGTTTTTACTTGGAGCTGAACCTTTAAGAGTTGAGACATTATCTCAAAGATTATCTCGTACATTTTTAGAGTTTTACAAGGGTAAAGAGCTTGGTAGCTCAAAAAAAGATCTTGAAAAAATCTCTAAACTAGAACTAAATGATTTAAATGACTATATCAAAAATCATGATGAGATTTTAAATCTAAGTGTTGCTATAGTTACAAAATAGTGAGCCTAGTCACAGATATATCTTTTTATATATGTTATACTTGTAACATAAAATAAAGGAGATATTATGTGTATGCCTCATGGATCAGCTCAAACTTATAACTCTGTTACTAAAGATAGAAAAAGTAAAATAGAAAAAAAACATATAGCTTTTGATAAAAGTAGAATGAAACCAGATCCAGATTTTGTGGATGAAAGATCTTCTACATACGAAGCACCAAAAAAAGAAAAATCTTTTTTTGATAAATTTTTTGCTTAGGCTTAAGTATAGAAATGTTCTAAAGCTACATTAACCCCCTCTTAGATATAATTACCCATTAATTTATTAAGGAATTTTATGAGTATTTATAGAGAGTATGATATTAGAGGGATTTTTGAGAAAGAGTTAAACGAAGATAGTGTAACTAAGATAGGTGCTGCACTTGCTACTAGGATAAAGCCACATGGCGATGTTGTAGCTATTGGCTATGATGCAAGATCTCACTCCCCAATACTTTTTGAATACCTATGTGCAGGTTTAAACTCTGGTGGATTAAAAGTTTTAGATATGGGTCTAGTCCCAACTCCAACAAACTATTTTTGTAACTACAATGAGTTTGAAGGGCTTCAAGCTGTTGCCTCTGTTATGATTACAGGTTCACATAATCCGAGTGAATATAATGGGTTAAAAATCACTATAGATAAAACACCATTTTTTGGGGAAGATATATATGCACTTGGTCGTGAGGTTAAAGAAGCTTCAATGCCAAGTAAAGTTGAAAAAGATGCCATTAAAATTGATGCAAAACAAAGATATATAGATTTTATTGTAAATGAATTTAAACATCTTAAAGGGATGAAAGAAAAAATAGTTTATGATTGTGGAAATGGTGTTGCAGGTGTTGTTATAGAGGATATCTTTAAGGCACTTGAACTAGATACTAAGGGTATATATGTTGATCCTGATGGAACTTTTCCAAACCACCATCCAGATCCATCAGTTGAAAAAAACTTAGTAGATATTAAAAAACTTCTTGAGAGTGATGGTGATATAGCCTTTGCTTATGATGGTGACGCAGATAGAATTGCAGTCCTTACTCATAAGTACAACATTAAAGGTGATCAGATGGCACTTCTTTTTTCTATGAAAATGGATAAGCCAACTGTTATTGGTGAGGTTAAATGTTCACAAGTTATGTATGATGAACTTGAAAAGCGTGGGGCTACTGCTGTTATGTATAAAACTGGTCACTCTAACTTAAAAGTAAAAATGAAAGAGCTTGATGCTGATCTTGCTTGTGAAGTTAGTGGACATATCTTTTTTAAAGATAGATACTTTGGTTATGATGACGCTATCTATGCTACTTTTAGAATGTTAGAGCTTGTAAATGATGGTATATCTTTAGATGATGAGTTAGATAAACTACCAAAAGTTTTTTCAACTGAAGAGATTAAAGTTGAAACTACAGAGGATCAAAAATTTAAGATTATTGATAAAGTAAAAGAGTTACTTCAAAACCCACCAAGTTCAATGCCAAAAATTAAAGATATAGTTGATGTTGACGGTGTTAGAGTTATATTTGAAAATGGTTGGGGTTTAGTTCGTGCATCAAATACAACTCCTGTTTTAGTAACAAGATTTGAATCAGTAGATGAAAATGATGCGAAGTTGTATGAGAGTGAGCTAAACAAACTTATACAAAGTGCTAAGGAAGCTATATAATGAAGCAACACACTCTTTTAATGCCATTAGATATGCATCTACACTTAAGAGATGGTGTAATGATGGAACATATAGCAAATCTTAGTTCTTATTCATTTAGTGGGGCTTTAGTTATGCCAAACCTTGTTCCACCACTTAAGACTAAATCTGATGTTATTGCTTATAAAGAGCGTATATTGCATTGTACAGGTGTTGTTCCAACTGATGAAGATGAAGAGTTTATGAGTGAGCAAGATTTCGAACCGTATATGTCTTTATTTTATGATAACTACTCTAAAGAGTTTTTAGAAGATATCTCTGAAGAGATTTTAGCTATAAAACTTTATCCTGCTGGTATTACAACTAACTCTGAGGGTGGAGTAAGTAACTTTGATATTGAAAGTATGAGAGAAACACTAGAAGCTATTAGTGAACTTGAAATTCCTCTTTGTGTTCATGGTGAGAGTAATGGTTTTGTTATGGATAGAGAAACTGAGTTTATGAGTGTTTATGAACTTCTTGCATCAAACTTTCCAAATTTAAAAATCATTATGGAACATATAACTACAAAAGATGCAGTTGAGATGTTAGATAAATATGATAATCTATATGCTACTATAACGCTTCACCATCTTTTAATCACACTTGATGATGTTGCTGGTGGTATGTTGAAACCTCACCTATTTTGTAAGCCAATTGCAAAAAGACCCCAAGATCAACAAGCACTTTTAAAAGTTGCATTAGATGCACATCCAAAGGTTATGTTTGGAAGTGACTCTGCCCCTCACCCACAACACGCTAAAGAGGCTTGTGGATGTGCAGCTGGTGTTTTTACTGCTCCCATTGCACTTCAAGCTTTATGTGAACTTTTTGATAAACATGATAAACTAGATAACTTACAATATTTTGTAAGTGATAATGCACAAAGTATTTATGGTATTTGTCCAGATTTTAAAGAGGTTGTTTTAGTTGAAGAGCCTTTTAAAGTTCCAGATATTTATACAGATGTAGTCCCCATGTTTGCTGGTGAAACACTAAAATGGTCTATTGAGGATGTTGATTAATGCAATCACATTGGAGCGAGTACGCAGAAAAAGCACTTGATTATGGAGTGATGGGAACTTTAATACTTATGTCTTTTGTTGCTTTATGGTTATTTATAGAGAGATTGATGTATTATAAAACTATAAAATTTGAAGATTTTGACTCTAAAGAACTTCTAGAATTAGATCTTGGAAATAATGTTTCAACTATCGCTACTATAGGATCAAATGCACCTTATGTTGGATTGCTTGGAACTGTTTTAGGTATTATGATAACTTTCTATACTCTTGGAGATGTTGGTAGTGTTGATAGTAAAAAAATTATGATGGGTTTAGCACTGGCTCTTAAAGCAACGGCTATGGGGCTTGTTGTTGCTATACCATCTATAGTATTTTACAATATTCTTTTAAGAAAAATGGAAAAAATTATCACCTATTATGAAGCAGATGCAATAAAAAAGAGAGGTTAGTTTTATGAAAATGAAAAAAGTTGATTCTATCAACGTTATACCTTTCATTGACATCATGCTTGTTCTTTTTGTAATGGTTATTACTACTGCTACTTTTATAAAGCAGGGGGTTATACCTGTTGATTTACCTGATGCAAAAAGTTCAGATAAAAAAGAGCAAAAAAAAGATTTTAATATCTATGTAACTAAAGATGCTAAAATTTTTATAGATAAACAAGAGGTAGATAAAGAAAATTTAGAGAATATTTTAGCTAAAGTACCAAAAGATCAAACTATAGTGTTAAGAAGTGATAAAGAGTCTAAATTTCAAGACTTTGTTTTAGTTATGGATACTTTGAAAAAGTTAAACCATGAACAACTTTTTATAGTTACTAAGGAATAAAATTGAATATTGAAAAAACTATCTGTACCCTAGACAATCTTACCTTCTTCCCAAATAGATTAGAGCTAATAGATGATTTGAATACTATGAGTTCTAAAAAGATGATGATTATAGATATAGATAAGTTTTCTGATATTAATTCTATGTTTTCTGAAATAATTGGTGATGAAATCATAAGACAATTCGCACATAAAATTAGTCAAACATTTTCAGATTTAAAGTTTAAAAAGTATCATCTAGGTGGAGATAGTTTTGCTGTTTTGGTTGATGATATGGTTGACACCAACTCATTTAAAGAGGATGTTGTCCTTTTCTCAGCATTTGTAAATCCAATTAAACTTAAATGTTATGATATAGAGCTATCAGTAAGAGCAAGTATTGGTGCAGTTCTTGAGGATGAACATGAGATTAAAAGTTCATGTTTAGTTATGGCTTTTGATGCTTTAAAACTATCTAAAATTTCATCTAAAAATTATCATTTTTATAACTCAAACAATAAAGCTATTGACTTAAGCAAAAATTTGGATATGTTACGAATCTTAGAAGATGCCTTAGATAATAATAAAGTGATTTGTTACTATCAGCAGATACAAGATTTAAATGACAGTACATTTAAAAAATATGAAGCACTTGTGAGAATAAAAGGTGCAGGTGACAAGATATATCAACCTTGTGAGTTTATGGATGTTGCTTCATCTGTTAGGCTTTATCTTAAGATTACATCTTGTGTTGTAAAAAATGTTATAAAAAAAGCTGAAGAGTTACCTGAATGCTTTTTCTCTATAAACTTGAGTTATGAAGACTTAAAAGATGCTACAACTAAAAGTGATATTATAGCTATGTTGAATAATTCAACTTGTGCTGAGAGATTAACTTTTGAGATTTTAGAGTCTATAGAGATAGAAAACTCTAAAAGTGTTAATGGATTTTTACAACATATTAGGAAACTTGGCTGTAAGGTTGCTATAGATGATTTTGGAACTGGTTACTCAAATTTTGCGTATCTTTTAAAACTTCAAGTTGATTTTATAAAACTGGATGGTTCTTTAATTAAAAATATTGACAAAGATGAAAATGCACAAAAGGTTGTTAAAGCTATAATTGCCATAGCTTCAACAATGAATATAAAAGTAATTACGGAGTATGTTTGTTCCAAAGAGGTTTATGACACGGTTAAGCAACTTAATACCGACTTTGTACAAGGTAATTATATATCTAAACCTATAGCTTTAGATTACCTAGATATATAATTATTTTGTTGTCATTGTTTCAACTATGGAAAAGTTGTTTGGACTTTTAATATATTTTTCACATCTATCTATATATAGTTGATAAAGTGTAGATTTATTTTGAGCATTTAATTTTTGAAACAGTATTCTTGCCTTATTGAACTCTCTATGTCTATATAAATTTAATGCATACCTATATTTAGGTATTTGATCAGTAGATAGGGATTTAAAAGTGAAAACTTCAAAAATCTCTACAGCTTGGTTTTTACCTTTTACTTTTACAAAGTCGAGTGGTCTTATAAAGTAATTGTTTATTAGTTCATCTTTTGTAAATTTTGAAATAATTATGTTTGAACCATACAGTTTATTTAGAGATTCTAACCTTGATGCTAGATTAACTTGATCACCAATAATAGTATAATCACTCCTACCCTCACTCCCCATATCTCCAATAGTTACTTGTCCTGTGTTTATACCTATACCTATATCTAAATTTAGATTATATTTTTCTTCTAGTGTTTTATTTACTGTTTTTAAAATTTTTATTTGATTTATAGCCGATTTTAGAGCTTTATCAGCATGATTTTTTACCTTAAGTGGGGCATTCCAATATGCCATTATAGCATCACCTATAAATTTATCTATCGTACCACCAGAACTATCTATTTCTTTAACCATAGGTGTCATATATATATTTAAAAGCTCTATAAGACTATGTGGATTACCTATCTTCTCAGATATACTTGTAAAGCCTCTAATATCACTAAAAAATATACTTACAACTTCATCTCTAGGTTTTAAAAGTGCTTGATCTGAGTGATTAACCAAATCATCCATAACTGCTTTAGAAACTTTTTTTGCAAAAACTTTTTTTATATCCTCTTGAGCTTTTGTAATAAAGGCAAAGTTTATGATGGTGCTACTTAGATATATCAAAATTAGACTTAAATAAGAAAAAAGTATATTTAAAACTATATATTTTTCAAATAACATATAGTATAAAAAGTAGTAAAGCAGAAAAGATAAAGTAATAAAACTTATTAGTGAATATTGAACTCTTAAAAATGTAAATAATATAAGGCCTAGTATTATTATTCCAAGAAATATAAAAATATTTAAGGCTACTGATCCCTCAGGAATTTGTAAAAAATCATCTTGCAGTATGTTATCTATAACATTTGCATGTATTTCAACTCCTGGCATTAAAGAATCATAAGGGGTAGCTTTTAGATCAGATAATCCAACCGCGCTTGTACCTATAAGTATAAACTTCCCCTCTATATCACTAATATTTACATCATTATGAAGTATGTCACTGGCACTGATATATGGAAAATGGTGTGCGGGACCTCTAAAATTTACAATTAACCTAGCATTTTCGTCTGTAATTATATTTAACTTACCAACTTCAATTTTATCTCTATCATAAGCTTCATTGTGTAGCTTTACTACATCTGTTTGTTGAAATATTCTTACCATTTCTAATGCTAAAGATGGATATAAAATATTTTGGTATTTAATCATCAGTGGCACACGCCTTACAACGCCTGCGCTATCTGGAGTGTTGTTTAGAAAGCCTACACTATAAAAACTATCTTGTAGAATTTCAATATTTGTATGAACACCTTTTGCATTTAAAATTTGAGCAGAATTTTTATTTGTACTTGAATCCTTATTTGAATTTATCTCTATAAAAGTACCTTTTAGGGCTAAAAATATATCATCTTGTGTTTGATTGTCCATATCAAAAAAATAACCACCTATACTTGGTGTTTGTGCAATTACATCTGCTAGAATTTTATCGTAATCTTCAAGCTCATTTTTATCTATACCTATCTTTTTTGCTATGCTTGATGGTGATGATTTATCTGATTCTGAAAAAATAATATCCAGCCCTATTATGCCAGCACCCATATTTGTGAGATTAGCTAACAGTTCTGCTACAACATCTCTTGACCAAGGCCATTGACCAAACTCTTTTAAAGATTTTTCATCAATATCTACTATAACTATATTGTTTGAGTGTGGAATCTCACCACGGCTTATAAAAAAAAAGTCTCTTAATCTGGAATCAAAAGCTTTTATATTTTCACTTGGAACGATATAAGCAAAATCTATAGATATAAAAATTATAATTGCACTTATAATTTGATATAGGTACATCTTTTTCATCAGTTATTTGGTCCTACTATAACTTGCTCATCTCCTCTTGTTTTAGTACCATTAGATGTTGAAAAAGATCCTTTGTCTAACTCCTCACCATGTTCTAACATATCAGGAACAGTATTATCAGACATCTCGTCTTCTAAAGTTGACTCAATTTCATCTGTAAGTTCTTGCTGTGCTTGATTAGCCAATAAATCATCTTGCGATGCTTTATCGTTTGTTGATGAAGTTGCTGGCATATTTTTATCATTATGACTGTTTTTAGCTTTTAATGTTTTAAACTCTTTTATATCTAATTTTTTAAGTTGAGGTTGATTTTTAGATAAGATTATCATATCACCCTTTGGTATATCAAAAGTTTTTAAATCTGTTTGAATTGTTATAGCACCTTTTAAACAAGCTATCTTTTCACTATCTTCACCAATTTCACCCATAAAAACAGTCCCTCTAATACCAATAGTTGCTGATCTTGTTCTTATTTTAAATCTTGAGGGTGCGATTTTTCCGATTTTTCCACTTATAGCTTTAAAAAAACCTCTTTTTATTCTAAAGTTTAACTTGGGTTTTTTTGTTGAGTTTGAATACTCATTAAAAGCAAATTGTGATTTTGGTCCTATGGTTATAATTGTGTTATCTTTAAGTATAACTTGAATTCTGGTTCTTTTTGACGTGGTTATAATATCTTTTTCATCTATATAAGCACCAATATTAGCTTTAATACTTGTTTTGCCCCTATGTATTTTAGCATCTCCAATTAGTGCTGCTATTGTTCCTATATTTGCCTCTAGGCTAAGTGTCAAAAAAAATATAAATAGTATCGCTTTCATAAAAATCCTTAATAGTTGTATTGTAAGCCAAAACTTACAACATTTTTAGCATAAGCTGCTGGGATATAGTTAGACATATTATTTGTATATGAATAACTTAAGTTTGTTTGTAAAAATTTAAAAAACACTGTATTGTAAGATAAAGATATATTGTTAAAGATATCTCTTCTTGGATTTAAGTTGTTTATTGAAACCTTATCTTTAAAAAGTGCAAATCTAAATCTATAATCTAAACTTATTATATGATTAGATGCTATAACATAGTTCAGACCAGAACCAAAATTAAATAAATTTTTATCTGTATATGAGACAGGATTGGTTTTAGAAGCTATAAATGAGTCTGCACCAAGTTTTAGGTAAATGAAATTTTTATGATATATCGCATAGATAGTTTCATCCACCCCATACTCATTATCATCACGGTTTTGATCAACTTTTTCTATGTATGCCCTTTTTTTATATAAAATTTTTAATGAACTTAAAAAGTTTTTATTTAAAACTGTGTTTAATATGGGATTTATAGAGTATGTTTGCAGTAAATCTTTTTTCAAATAGTTTAATCTATCATAAGATATTGGTATATATAAAGTGTTTTTTGAAAACTTATAACCTAGACCTAAAGATCCTTTGCCAAAGTATGTGTTGTATCTTTTTGCCTTATCTTCAAAGTTGTTTTGTCCATATAAGTTTATATCACCTTGCATATAAAAACCATTTTTACTACCTAACTCATTTAAGTAACTAAGATTTACACCATATGATACAAAAAGTGTTGAGATGACACCATCAGTACTAACTCCGCCTATACCTATATCGTTATAGAAGTTATCAAGGTTTCCAGCACCTGCATTTACATTTACATTTGTATCATAACCTATGTTTATATTTGCATTTTCTCTAAATTTATTGATATTATCTGAACTATTCAGAAGTGCTGCTACTGCGCTTCTTTGGGATGGAGATAGTTGATAGTTATTTAGATTTTTTACTAGATGTTTACTTTGTGTGTATAAACCTTGTTTTTTATATATTTTTGCTAAGTATAGTGAAGCTTCAATATTGCTTTCATCTAGCATTAAAACTCTTTCGTATGCACTCATAGCTAGTGGTTCATGTGATAGGTTTTTTTCAGCTCTTGCCCAAAGGATTTGGGAGTCTATATCTGTAAACGAACTTGTGTCATTTTGCAACAGTTGTATAGTGCCCTCATAATCTTTTTTATTAAAAGAGATAAGTGCCTCGCCATAAGTAGAAGCATGTAGAGTGTTTAATAATATAACAAGTAGTAGTAGTTTTTTCAAAATCATCCTTAGTAACCATCACTTACAACAATAAGTTCATGTTGATTGTTTAACATAAATACTATTGCTGTACTTATAAGTGGTATATGTGTATATTTAGCTTCAATTAAGTCACTATTTGTAGCAGTAAAATTTGTATTTTCATAAGTTGAGTATGAGGGTAGGTTTGATGTATCGTAAGCTGAATACATTTTAAAGCCATTTTTTACATCTACTACCCCAAGAACAAAGGTACTATCATAGTTTATATATTGAACAGAGTAAGCATAACTTAATGTATCATAGCTATCAAGATTTCCCTCATTCATCACTCTAACACCAGCTTGTGCATCACTAATAACTACACTTTTGGCACTATTACCATCGCTAAAAGCCTCTATATCATGAGCAAATAAAGTCCCATAATCAAGTTTTGTATAGTTAGAATCTGTAGACATATCATAACTAGCTACCCCCTCTAAACCTTGAGCGATATATAAAAAACCACTGTAAGATGTGAGTGCGTAAGTTGGTGTAGCTTCTGTTATCTTTTTGATTAGCCTTGGTGTGTTTGAATTTAAAGAGTATTCATATATGCCATCACTTAATGTTCCAACATAGATAAGTCTAGTTTCTTGATCATAATAAATATCTGAAATTTGTAAGTTCAAACTTGTATGATTTATTATCTTGTTGTTCTGTATTATATAAAATCCATCTGCTTTAGTAATTAAAAATATATAAGGATCTTTATATATTATTTTAGTTATTTTAGAATTTTCTATTTTTTGGTAATTTAAGTTATGTATGTCTTGTTTTAGTATGGAGATATAACTTGAATTTTCATCATCAAATCTAAAATTTTCAATTTCATTACTTGATTGATTATAATCTGCAGTGTAGTTTTTAATTAGTAGTCCATAATCAATTGTACTTGATGTGTTTGTTTCATGTGGAATCATTAAAGTTGTTTGATTTGCTTCAAAAGTTGTGTATGAGCTGTTTGTATCTGAATACAAAAGACTATGGTTATTTTGATTATTTATATTGACTACACTAAACGTGTGTTGAGGGTTGTTTAAATCAATTTGGCTGTAATTTTGACTAAGGTCTTGAACTTGATTTGTAAAATATACTTTATAGGTGTTTGATGCAACTAAATTGTTATTTGGCTTAAAGTTTATAGATCTATTTCCATAGGTAAATTTGCCAAGTATAGTATTTTGATTTTGATCTTTTAAAATAAACTTTGGGTTATTTTGAAGTATAGGTTCATCAAAAACTACACTTACTTGAGTTTTAGAATCAGCTTCTGTAACCCCGTTAAAACTAACTTGTGATGGTGATATATGAACAACTTCTGGTGGAGTAAAGTCTATGTTGTCTCCTGTACTAAAAGTATAACTTACATCTACGCCAAGTTCTACACCATCTAATGTTTTTATACTATCTTCTAAGATAACTTTATATGTTGAGTTTGCATCAAAGTAAGCTTTATTGTACATTGCAAACTCTTTATATGGTTTTAGTACTTCTATCTCATCAAAACTTATTTTAGTAAAGTTACCATCATTTTCTTGTTTATAAAGTTCAATTCCATAAACATAGACATCTAGTGTACTATCGTAATAATATAAAGATGTCATATCAATATCTTTAGAAAAACTAAAAGTTATGGCTGAGTTTATGGGGGTTTTTAATGAACGTTTAGAAAATGATGCTGAAAATTTTGGTAATTTTTTTGTAGTTTCACTTGTTCCATTTTGAATGTCTGTGTTTGAATCACAGGCCAAAAACACTAAAGAGAAAAGTAGTAATATAGTTTTATACATATTTGTAACCTTTTTAGTAATAAAGTCATAGTATAAACAATGTTAAATAAAAAACAGATATTTTTATAAAAGTATTTTAGCTTATAGATAAACTTTTACACAAATCTTAGTGCATAAGCACTAAGACTTTAGTAAAAATTAGTTAGCTGTCGCAGTAACACCATTGTTAGATAGTACTTGATCAGTATCACCATCAGATACTATAGATTTAGTATTTAAGCGAATAATATCACCATTTGTACTTGTTAAATCAGTTGTAGTTCTAAATCTAAGCGTTAATGTTTTCATGTCAGCACTTAAAGTTAATGTAGTTGGATCACCTGCATTATTTGTTAATGGATCAGAAGTATTTGCATTACTTGGATCTATAACACCCTCAAAAGCAGCCTGGATTTTTGTTAAATCAGCTGGAGTATTTCCATCTAAGATATAATCACCAGATGCTGTTGGTGTAACACCATTAAAGATATCACTTCCATTATCTATTCTAATTGGTTGTGAAAAGATCCATTTAACTTCTTGTGTATTAGAAATGGTGTTTGTTGTACCGAATGTTGGTGTATTTGCACCAAATACAGTTGGTATTTCAGCTACTGCAAAGTTAGGAGCTTCTACAGCTCTTGTTGTTGTTTTAGTCGCATATGAATCCCAACTATTATCTTGAGTATCAGAGATCGCACTATAGTCTAATACTAAGTGATTTACATCTGTTGTAACACCTAAACCATACTCATTATTTGTGTAGTACGCGTATGTTGCATCAGTCCAGTTTGAACGTTTATTAATCGCACCTATAAATGCAGCTTGTGGAATAGTTAGCACTTTCTTAGTAGCATCTAAACTCCATTGATTACTTGTTGCATTTGAGTTGTATGTAGCTGTTACACCACCAAAAGCCACTTTACTATTTACTGCTGGAGCTGCAGCACTATCTGTTAATTTGATTGGTTCATTAAACGTTATAACCACATCGCCTGTTGCTTCAGTATATGTTGCCTTTAAAACTATAGGTGCCATCTCATCTTTAACAACTACTACAGCGTTTGTAGCTGAAGTTGCTGCATTACCAGCGCTATCAGTTACACCAGTATAAGTGATAGTTTTTAAGTTGTCACTATTAGCTAAACTCATAACATTAGCTACATCCATATCTATTAAGTCTGCATTAACAGTAGATCCATTTACATTTTTAGTTACATCATTATTGATTGTATAGTTAGTTATACTTGTAGATCCATTAAATACAGGAGTTCCAGTTGTAGCTAAATCTTCAGAGAAAGCAACACCCATTTTACGAGATAGTTTAGCATCTACATTAAATGCTGCAACTGCTTGTGCATCATATGCTTTTTGTCCATCTAAATATATTTTCTTTGTACCATTTTCATCAACTACACTTAGATTGTATAGTTCTGTAGTAAGTTTTTTATTTGGATTAACACCAGTAGATACTGTTTCACCATTTCCATCTTCATTATCAAGAAGTGAGTTGTTTATAACTAAATATGGTGTACCAATTGTTAAGGCACCATTAGCATCAGCTAATTCACCACCATCACCAAATTGTACTACAGTGTTTGAAGAGTCTTCACCTGAAGTTGCATTACCTGCAAAGTAAGATTTTTGTAAGATAGTTGTAGGTGCTACATTGTCAGCTAAAGTAATAGTTGCAGCTGTTCCAACATAATTTAAAGAATCAATTGGAGTGATTGTAACAACATCACTTGGTGCAACATTTGATAAATAAACTTCAACACTATTTGCATCAGAAACACTGATTGTAGCTGTATTTGTACCACCAAAGTCATTATCTACAGTAACATTACTTGTTGTTGCATTTGCAACATTTGTTACATTAGATTGATTTTTTGCATTACCAGCTTTATCTTCAACACTTATTTTGTATTGGTAAGCGTTAGATGGTGTAAAACTTATGCGAGATTTAGAAACATTTACACTATTTGCCCCTAAAGCTACTGCTAGTGCATTAAGTCTCTCTTGTGCATCTATTCCATTAGTATTATCATCATCATCTGCAGTATTTAGTTGTTGGAAGCCTGCTGTTTCATCTAAAACATCATTAAATGCATTAGATTTAGCTTGGATAGCCTCATCATCATCTACACCAAGATTATCTTTAGTTAATTGAGTAGCTGCACTTACTTGAGTTGCATTAGTATTAGCTTCTTCAAATATTTTTAGTTCTAGTTTTGTGTAGTTGTTTACTGTTGAATCAAAAGCTATAGTAGCACTTAAATCAAGGTTGTTTGCTGCTGTATCTTGTACATCTGCATTTAAAAATAATATATCAACTAAGTCACCATCAGTAAGTGTTTTAGATGTTGTTACTGTTATAGTTTTATTTTTTGTATCAATAGTTGCTGTTGCACCTGTATCAGCACTCAATCCATTTGTAGCATCACCTGTATAAAGAAGTACAGAGTTTCCAGCAAGTTCAAGTTTACTAGCATCTAAAGTTTCAGAGAAGTTAACTACGAATGATTTACGAGTATCATCATCTAAGGTAGCACGACCAGCATTAACAGCTATAGTATTATCTACACTATCAACATAAGGATTTATATTGTCTAGAGCAGTAATAGCTGTAGCTTTTACATTTCCAAGTGCAATTATATCTTCAGCATTTGAAGTGAATGTAGTAGTATTGTTAGTATTGATGCTGTTTGTTGTGTAACCAGGAATTAAAACTTTAAAAGATGAATCTGTTGGAAGTGAAGCAAAGCTGAATTTACCAGATGCATCTGTTGTAATAGTGTATTTACTTACTGCGTAAGATGTATTTACACCATTTTGAGTTTGCTCTTGTGCAGTTGTATTTGCTGATCCACCATTTATAAATTCAAAAGTAACTTCTTGACTAGCTATAAGTTCACCAGTTGTATTATCTCTTAATGTACCAGTAACAGTTGAATTTGTTTGTGGAAGAACAGCAGTACCTGCACTAGCCATAAAACCATCTACAAAAGTTTCTACAGCATTTGTAGAACCATTCTCAGCATTATCAATTTGTGCCATTGGAGTTACTGTAACAGTTGCTCCTACATAACCTTCTGGTGCAGCTATCGTTATAGATACAGCTTGTCCAGTTTGTGTTCCTGTTGCACCAACGCTAGTAACTGGAACATCAGCGAAATTATAAACACCACCTGCATCTGTAGTTGTTTCTTTACCAGCAAGGTAAACTTTAACACCAGATAGTGGATTACCATTTGTATCTTGAACTGTACCTGTTACACTACCTTTTGGGTTAGTGATGTGTTGCGCAGTTGCACCTGTTGTACTTTGTGCAGCACTAGTACTAGTACTCTCACAACCTGTCATTGAAGCAACCAATATAGTTGCAGCAGCAACTGAAAGCATTTTAGAATTAAGTTTCATTTAATAATCTCCTTGTTTTGATGATGAAATAACATTTAAAAATGTTACAAAATCATTTTCGAAAGTATTGTATCTAAACAAAACATAAAGAATTATTAAATTGGATATTAATATTTAGTTTATCTAAGTCATTTTTTATTATATACATATTATAATGTCAATATATAAAAAATTATATTATGGAGAGAAAATGAAAAAAAGTATATTTTTATTGTTAGCATCTAGTGTATTGAGTGTAAGTGCCTTTGCAACAAATGGAACACAACTTATAGGTGTTGGGTCAAAAGCACGTGCAATGGGTGGAGTTGGAGTTGCAACATATCATGGTAGTGAGTCAGCTTTTAATAATCCTGCTTTGTATTCTAAAGCTAAAGGGATGAGTGCAAACTTAGGTTTTACACTTTTAAGTCCAAATGTCTCTTATCAAGATAAAAATGGTGTTGATAAATCAACTTATGGTTCATCTTTTTTGCCAGATGCAGGATTTGCTTATAAAATAGATGATCAGATGGCTGTTGGTTTTGGTGTGGCTTCAACTGCTGGCTTAGGTGTTGAATACCCAACAACTGGAGATAGTGCAGCTGCTGGTGTAAAAAACGAGTTAGGAGTTGTACAAGTATCAATTCCATTCTCTTATAATATAAGTGGCGTATCAATAGGTATTGCTCCTATTTTACAATATTCATCTTTATCAAATAATGCTAAAGTTGATGGAGCTAGTTCAACAGATTTTGGTGCTAATTTTGGTTTAGCGTATGATATAGATTCTATTACTTTAGCTTTAATGTATAAACTTGCTATATCTAGTGAATATACTGATGCTTTTCCAACACCTATAGAAAATCCATCTGTTTTAGGTTTAGGTGTTAGCTACGCTATAACGCAAAGTTCAACTATCGCTTTGGATTATAAAATGATAGGCTATGGCAGTGTTGAAGCATTCCAAAACATCGGTTGGATTAATCAACATGTTGTTGCGCTAGGGTATGAGTTCGATAATGATTCTTTAGCTATTAGAGTAGGTGCAAATTATGGCACAGATGTTATACCTGATGATGCAAGTTTAAGTGAAACTATTAGTACTTACATCGGATTTCCAGCTTTAACTGCTGCACATGCAACTATAGGTGGAGGTTATAACTTTGGTGAGTTTGGTCGCGTAGATGTATCATTTGTTTACGGAATGAGCTTTTCAGATTCTTACACTTATCCAGTTGATCCATCTGATCCAGTTTTTGGTGGTAGTGAATTAGTAAAAGCTTCAAATAATCAAACATCATTTACATTAGATTATACTTACAATTTCTAAGAGGTTAATTTCCTCTTAGTAAGCTTTATTTAGGAGTTTAAACTTTTTTTTAGGCTCTTTGCTTTCTTTAACCTCTTTATTTATCTCTACCTTTTTAGTTGAAAAAACTTTTTTTGGTATATCTTTATCTTGATCAAGAAAATTATATGCAAGTAAAAAAAATAGTATTACAAATATAATAACTCCTGTGTACATATACATATAGTTTTTTACTTGCTCTTTGCTAAATGGTAAATTCAAATGATAGTCCTTAAAAATCTAAATCTAATGATGCTGATGAGCTGTCCAACATAAGTAGCCTACAGCTTTTTTCCAAAATAGCTAAAGTTTTTGCCATCTCACCTAAATCTCTGTGGTAGGCGTAAACACCATAACCTTTTATGACCATTATATTTGTGTTGTTTTGTAGAAAATATTGTGTAATCTCTGTACTAGCTCTATCGTACCAATCTTCAAAAGTTTTTGGGTTATATATCTCTATCGTTTTTAAGTTTTGTGATCCAAAAAAATCTTTTGCTAAAATCACAGAATGATCTATGCTATAAGCCGTAGTGTAGGGTGGCATAGTAAAAGTTATATATTTTGCATCAGAGATATGTTTATATATTTCAAGATGTATATCTGCATCTATGCTTGCCTCATTCCATCTGTAGTCTTTGTTGTAATATAGTTCAAGTAGTGATGAATCTATATGATCAAACACGGCATCTTTTTT
>WFNF01000098.1 GCA_015488775.1 Helicobacteraceae bacterium | reverse complement strand
GTCCAAAGACTCTCACAAATCCCTATAAATGCGTTATATATTTCAAGAATAAATTATACGGAATTAATTTATGGTGCTTATAACTCAACTAAAATAAATCAAAATTTAAAAGTAATTGAGCCTTTTTTAGATAGCTTTGAAGTATTAGAGTTTACCAAAATATCAAGTTTGATTTTTGCAAAAGAAAAAGCAAGATTAAAAAAAGGCGGTAATATTATTGCTGATATGGACTTAATGATAGCTAGTATAGCCATTGAAAATGATTGTACTTTAATTAGCAATAATATTAAGCACTTTGATAGAATACAAAATCTAAAACTTGAATCAAAGTTATAACAAGTACGAGGAGACAAATAATTTACCCTATCGGGAAAATTATCGCCCACGATTAGTGGCCTCGCTATCAATATGGAGCATCTTTTGGTGCAAGTTTAGCTTGGTATTCAGTTAGAGGTACACAAAACCCTAATAAACTTGAATATGATTTAATCACAAGCTTTTATGATACATACGGTTCTATCCCCGTTTCTAATACAACTTGGCAAAGTGGTTTGAAACCAAAACATGGTACAATAGATGATGCATGAAGAAGCTAACAAAACGCATAGACTGTAAACTTAGTCCAAAAAATCCATAATTTAACCTAAATTTTAAGCTCAATTTTCAAATATTTCATCTTTTTTGAGATATTTTGTAAAAATAAAAATCTTTCTAAAAAATAGGTTAAATTAACTTCAAACATCAAGATATAAGCTGCTATCTCTTCTCTTATTGTGCTTAAATCATTCTCTTTTATAGCTATACTTGGAATAATCCAAACGAGATTAAAGAGATGTATAAAAGTGCTAGTATTATTGGAGATACAAAAGTTGTATTTAATATAGCTGGAAACAAATATAGATTGATAGTTGCAATCGCCAATTCAAGAAATAAGTGCAATTTCAACTCATAATTAAGCAGTCATTTTACGACTAAATTCTTTCATAAAAACTTCATATACCCGTAGAGAATTTGTTTTTAGATTACAAAATAAACTCTACTTAAATGCTAAAAAAAACTCGTAACCAATAAATGCCCTAGCAGTCATTTATCGGTAGAATCGACCGTTATCTTAAAATCACTATATTAACTCACAAGGGTGTAGATATCACCTTTGCGTTAATTTAGAAGTTTTTTATTTGGTTTAGGATATTATCTATAAAAACAAAAAGAGTATATATTGATTCAAAAAACTTTAATTTACAAACATATAGATGATGCTAGAATTGCACATAATCGTTGGGTTAGGCGTGCAGAAGACTTAGTTAATGAATTACCCATTGATAAAGATTTTATTCCACTTGAGTCAACCACTTGTGCTTTTGGTAAATGGTTATATGGAAGCATGGGTATATCTATGAGCTTAGAACCTGAATATAAAGAGTTACTATCTTCCATAGAAAACAAACATGATAAATTACATAATATATATAAAGATATTTACAATTATTTTTTTGTAGCACCTGAGCATAAAGATTTGTTTCATAAAATTATAACTTTTAATAGCAAAACTATTAGTAATAAAGATATGAAATTAGCTCAGTCAAAGTTGCTTGAGCTAAAAGAGGTTTCTACAGATATGATCTCTTATCTTGATAAATTAGAAAAGCGTGTAAAACAACTTTAATTTAGACTATTTTTAAGTATTAAATCAACTCTAATATAACTAATTTAATTTTTTATAAATCCCATATTTAATTTTTTCTAGAGATTGGTTTTGTGAGATGTGATCAGCGTGACCTTTGATGTAGATACCATCACTTTTTAAAAGATTTGCTATGATGTTTGTTGCTAACTCTCTTTTTTTCTCATCAAAATAGATAAACATATTTCTTGATAAGATGATATCATATATGTTTTTCTGATCAATTAGTTCAAAAATATTTTGTTGCATAAACTTTGGAATAATTTTTATTGAACTATCTATTAGATAAGAACTTTTATCTATAGATGTGAAATATTTATCTTTTATATCTGTGTCTATTTTGTGTAATGAATGTTCATTATATCTTGCATTTTTCGCTTTTTCAATAGCTTGTGAGTTTATGTCATAACCTCTAATGTCTAACTTATTTATATCAAAATTTTCTATTTTAAGTAAAAGTAAAATTGAGTAAATCTCTTCACCACTAGAGCATGGCATTGAGAGTATCTTTAATGGTCTATCTAGCTCTTTGATGTATGAAACTAACCACTCTAACTCTTTTAATTCTCGCATAAAAAATGTTTCATTAAC
The DNA here is from genome assembly GCA_015488775.1 of Helicobacteraceae bacterium. GTDB lineage: Bacteria > Campylobacterota > Campylobacteria > Campylobacterales > Sulfurimonadaceae > WFNF01. The sequence goes on along the minus strand of WFNF01000098.1, from coordinate 11,657 downwards.
TGTTGCTATATTTATGATATCTTGATAAAAATTATCTTTATTTTGCATGGCATCTATAAACTCTTTAGTTGTATAAACACCTTCACTCACTGCATATTGTTGTAAACTTGATGCTGTTAAAGCTCTTTTGTCTAAGTCAACAATCCCACTTTTATCATATATATAATCTGTAACATCTTTAAAAGAGGAGAAGTCACTCTCTTTTTTAATCTCTTCTTGAGTGATTGTTGTTTGTTTATCATCACCTAACCATGAAAATAGACCCATCATAACTCCTTAAAATAATTTTTCAATTCGTTTAATGATTTAACATCATCAACTATACCACTTTCTATAGCAGCTTTAGGCATGCCAAAAACAGGTGAGCTAAGTTCATCTTGTGCATATATCTTGACACCCTTTGTTTTAAGCTTCACAGCACCATCTACACCATCTCTACCTATTCCTGTCATAATTAACGCACTAATATTTAATTCATCTGTAAAATCTACAAATGAGCTAAAAAGTTTATTTATATCTGGTGTAAACATCTGATTACTTGTGTCTTTACTAAACTTATAGCCATAAGAATTTTTTTCTACCTTACAACTATTTGCACAGATGATTATTGATGGTGTGTCAAAAGTTGTAGTAAGAGGAGTTGATTGAACTTTAAAAGCTGAAGTTTCTTTGATATCTTTTATAAAAAAATTTAAAATCTCTTCTCTCATATGTTGGGCAATAATGATTGTAGATGAAAGAGACTTAATACTTGAAAGTAGTTCTTTAATTTGAGAGGGACCTCCTGTTGAAGCCCCTACTAATAAGATTTTTTGTTTCAAGTTTTGTATGACTGTAAAATATTGTTTAACTTAGCCGTCATAGAAGATAGATGATCAGATGCAGAGGCAATCTCTTCAACACTTCTAGCATTTGAAACAGAAAGTTCATCAATCTCTGTTACTTTGTCAATCATCTCTTGTACAGATTTTCCATTTTCAACATATCCACCAACCATATCGTTAACATCTTCAACAGATGTTGCCATTATAGAAACACTACTTGAGATCTCTTTTTGGGCAGTTGTTGCTGAAGTTGATAGTTTTTCTATCTCTAGCGCATTTTTAGAGATAGCTTCGCTTGCATCAATAATAGATTGAACAATTACATTTATAGTCGCATTTATCTCTGTTAAAGATTTTTGAGTACGTTCAGCAAGTTTACGAACCTCATCAGCAACAACTGCAAAACCACGACCATGCTCACCTGCACGAGCAGCTTCAATGGCAGCATTAAGTGCAAGAAGGTTAGTTTGGTCTGCAATGTCACCTATGACCTCTAGTACATTTTTAACTTCACTAGCATCACTACTTAGACTTTGAAGTCTATCTGAAAGTTCAGATTCTGCTTGTGATCTTTCGTTAATATCATCACTAAGATTTACAATAATTACACTTGTCTTTTCTAGTGCATCTTCAGCATTACCAATCTTATCTTTAGTACTTTGTGCGTTATCAATAGCCAAATTAAATGTAGATTGTAACTCTTTACCATGTGAGCTTACATCTGAAACTATCGCAGATTCTTCCTCCACTTTGTTTCCAATTTGTAAAGATGTTCTAGCTAACTCTTCTGAGACTGATGAACTTTCTGTACTTGTGTTCTTTGCTTGAATAATTGTCTCTTGAACTTTTTCAATAAATGCGTTTATATATTTACTCACAACACCTATCTCATCATCTTTAAGAACAGCAAGTCTAGCAGTTAAGTCACCTTCACCATGAGCTAAATCTTTGGCTCTATCTTCAAGCTCTTTTAGTGGGCGAACAAGTACACTATTTAGAAGTAAAAAAGCAAAAACAGCAGAAAGAGAAAGACCAATTACTGAAATTAATAAGATACCTTTTATTAAATCATGAGCTGGTTGCATCGCTTCTTGTTCATTTATCTCCGCAACCAATGCCCACTTAGCCTGACCATAAACATCTATAGTATTGTAAACACTTAAAACACTTACTCCTCTATGGTCATTTATGACATTCTTACCACTTTTTGAAGTTCCATTCATTACAGCTTGTGTACTTTGAGTTTTAACTTTCCAAACACCTATTGTAGTTCCAATTTCTTGTACAATTGGGTCTTTCATCTCTGCTTGAAATCTTGAGTTACTTCTCATCATATAATCTTGACCAACTAAGTAGGCTTCACCACTTTTTCCAAGTCCTGCTTCTTCAAACTTATCATTGAAACGCATAATTTTATTTATTATATCTACTGGCATTTGGAAGATTAAAACACCTTTTCTAACACCATCAATAAAAATTGGAGTAGATATAAATGAAGCAGGTAAATTGTAGCTAGGCTCATAAGGTTCAAAATCATCAAAAGCTAGTTGACCTTGATTTATAGTTAATGCTTTTTTATATGCTCTACCAATTCCAGTGTTTGCATAAACACCATTTTTTAGATTTGTAGCAAAATCTTTCTCTTTAAAATCAGTATATATTAGGTTACCCTTCATATCTACCATAAAGATATCATATAAAGAGTAAGCATTTAAAAATGAGTTAAATGAGTTATGATATTTTTTGTGGGCTTCCATATATGTACTGTCATATTTTGGGTTATATGTCATTGAGTTTTTTTCACCAAGTTTAGCACTATTGTCAGTAATGAAAATATATTGAGCAATTAAACCATTTATATCTGTTGGTAGGTATGCATCTGTAGATTTTTTTTGTTGTGAATTTGGAACATCATAATTTACAGCTGCTAAATAGTTAGCATCAAAGTCAGACTTTAATTCGTTTTTTATCTTTGGGATTGGAAGTTGTATCTCAGATGATAGAGAGTAAAAACCTTTTTCAAATGCAACAAATGCATCTTGAGTACCTTGTTGAACAGCTAAAGATGTTAAAAGACCTTTTAAGTAGTCTAAATAAGCTTTAACCTCTTCAGCTTTAGCCACTTCAACCGTAGATAAACTTTCCATATTTTCTTTAAGCATCGCGCCTTTAGCTTTAACACTAACAGTGTAAGTAATAGTTATAGCTAGAAACAGTAGCATTCCAAATACTGCTGTCATAACCTTTGTTTTTATAGACATATGATTCTCCAAATCTAAAATTTATTGTAATTAAGTAAAAGTGTATCATAAATATATTTTTGATTTTATAACAATATATTTTATATTACTATTTACTAAAATAGATAAAATATTTGTAACACTTTAAGCAAAATTATTAAGATTAAAATTTGTTTTTAGAATTTCCTAAAATTTTAATTAAAATGTTATAATTGTTTTATGAAAAAAACATTATCTATGACTATTGGTATTTTAATTGTTTTAATTGTTTTGTTAGGTATAACTTACACTATTAAAACTAGTAATTTTAACTTCTCTACAAAAAGTATTGGTAACAAAGCACCTACTGGTATGGGTTATCAAAGAGATGCAAGAATTGACTATAAAGATTCAACTATGGTTCATCTAGGTGATTTTACTACAAATATGTCAAATGGCGATAAAGCAGGTAAATTTATTAGAACTGCTATTAGTGCTAAGGTTTCATCATCAGATGGAGCAGATGAGATAAAAAAAAGAAACATTATAGTTAGAGATATAATTATAAAAGAGTTAAGTTTAAAATCTTTTTCTCAAATCTCTACAAATAGAGGTAAGATGAAGTTAAAAGAGGACATTAGACAATCAATTAACTCTAAAATGCAAGATGGACAGATAAAAGAGGTTTATTTTACTCAATTTAAGATTCAGTAGAGTTATCATCTTTTTTTTTACTTTTAAGTATAAAAAAAAGCACTATCGAAATTGATGAAAATAACAATATATTTATTAAACCCTCTGTTGCGCTCATAGCTTCATTCATAAGTTTTTACCTTTTTAATTTTAAATATGTTTATAACTATAGCACTAGATGAGGCTAACATAAAACTCACAGATGCTAAAAATAGTTTTTCATCTAGCATGGTAGTAGAAACTACCAATAAAATCAAGCCTAAAACAGAGTAAAAAAGTTCAATCATCGCTAAACGCTCATCTAAAATTTCATGCAACATTGGTACATCTCTTTCCCCAATATACTCTGAATAGAACTCAAAAAAGACTAAAAATGGAACTATTTTATATAGATGTGCTTTTATTAAAAATGTTATAAAACCAAACAAAAAGAGCAACATAGCAAGATTTAAAAAAACTTCTGACTTATAAAAACTATATGTTATAAAAAAGCCTATAGATATAAGTAAAGAGGAACAAGATATGATCAAGTTTTTAAACCAAATGTCATAATTTATTTTTTTACTAGAGATAACATCTTTAAATATCATAAGTAAAAAGATTAGTACACTTAGTATCATAAAAGAAAAAGAGATAAAATCTAAAATTTTAAAGTCTAAAAATGATGAGACTATGGCTAAGGTTACACCAAAAGTCATTAGATAAAAATTTTTGGTAAAAGCATTATCACTTACTCTTCTAAATCGTCCAAACATTGGAAGTAGCACTGTACTTACACCCATAACGTTTAACATAACATACCCACCAACTATAGAGACAATATGAGCTTTTAAAAATATTTTTGGGCTTATATCTAAAAGTCCAGCGTAAGAAAAAGCCATAGCAACACCAGATAAAATACCAAAAAGTAAAAATAAATTTGAAAAACCTATTGACTTTACTACCATTGAATCTCTCTTAGAGGATTTGACACTAAAGTACGTTGCATAGGAAAAGATAAGCATAGCACTTAAAACTATTAAAGCACCAAGAGGTAAAAGTCTTTGATCAAAAAGAAAAGCAAAAACAAGTGTTAAGCTACCAAGTAATTGAATTTTATAAATATAAGAGTACAGATGTGGTTTGATGTGGTTTTGCTCACTAATCACGGGTATAAGTTGACTCATAGCACCAAATATAACCATCATTACAAAGCCCAACATAAAAAGATGAACACTAGCAATAAAAGTAAAATCTGATACATCTATATCTACACTAAAGTTGTAAAGAGACATAGTAAAAAAAAGGTAAAAAAGTGAGCCTAAAACAAAGTATGAACCACTAACCTTAAAAGGTAATGAGTACGAGGGATTTACATTCATCCACTACAACTTGGATTATCTAAAGAGGCATTTTTACTTTTTGTATCTACATAAGAAAAGATAATTTTAAAATTTCCATCATCTAAATGCTCTACATCATGACTAAAAGTATCTCCAAGATTGTTTAATAGACCTTGAGGAACCATATGATTGATCATAATAAGTTTTTGCTTTTCATTTTCAAGGAGTTTTAAACCACACATAGCGTTTACCATAGGTTCTGGCACGGAAGTTTCAGAACAATTAAAGTAAAAGTATTCAAACCCATCTTCTTCATAATTATAAAAATCAACACTTGAACCAATTACTTCTATTTTATTTTTTAAATTCATAAGTGTATTTTACTTTTTACTAACTTCTTTAAACTTGATATATATCATAAATGGGTAATATTATGTTTATGATTGACTTAGATAACCAAAGTGAGATAGATTTTGACATTACTATTTTTGAAAAAATCAAAACTACACTAGAAAAAGATAAAAGCATAGAACTACTTTTTGTAGATTCTAAAACTATGCAAGAGATAAACCTTCAAACAAGAGATAAAGATAAAACAACGGATGTTTTATCTTTCCCTTATGATGATATGCCCATACTTGGAAGCATAGTTATAAACACTGAGCTATCTTTAGAAGTTGCAAAAGAGATGAGACACTCTTTTGAAGATGAGATGCAACTTATGTTTATACATGCTATGTTACACCTACAAGGTTTTGATCATGAGGTAGATAATGGTGAGATGTATAAACAAGAGGAGGATTTAATGAAAAAATTCTCACTACCAAAAAGTTTGATAATGAGAAATATTTAATCTTATTAAAGACCTTTTATACCTAAATTTCCATATCTATGGTAAGAGTTAGAGATACTTTGTTCGCTAAAGTAGTGCATCAATTCTAACCTAGCATGTGGTATAAATGCTTCACTTGCAATATATATACCTTTAGTTGATATAGCATCATACATTTTTTGCTCTACATTAAGTGGATTTAAAAATCTAACACGTTGATAATTTGGGATAATATCTATAAGTTCCTCTTGAGTATCTTTTGAAAAAATATCTTTTTTATCCAAAAATAAACCTTGTATAGATTCCAAATATAAAAGTTTTTTATCACTTGTATCTGTTGGAATTGAGATATGAACATTTGAACCTAACATTTTTATTGCCATTATACTTGTTAATATCTCTTCTAAAGCATCTTTTGGCTCAAGTCTAAGAAGTACATTTTTAACTCTCAAGTATTTTATAATATTACTCTCACCTCTAATTTGTGAATAATCATGCTCTTTTAAAAACTCATTTTCATACCAATATGCAAATTGAGATATATATTTAAGAGATTTTTCACACTCTTTAGAGAAGATATTATCTTGAGTTAAAAGTATTTTAACTTTTTCTATATACTCATTTGAGTGATTTTCATAATTATCAGATTCAACATAAGTAATATTCATAAATTGAGTAACATAATTAAAACCACCAGCTTTTTTACCACTCCCAATAGCAGATTTTCTAATCCCTCCAAATGGTTGACGCCTTACAATAGCCCCAGTTGTACCCCTGTTTATATAAAGGTTGCCAGCTAAAATTTTCTCTTTCCAATGCTCTTGTTCTCTTTCATCTAAGGATTCTATACCTGAGGTTAAACCATAACCCGTTGAGTTAACAATCTCTATAGCATCATCTAAATCTTCTGCACAAATCACACTTAAAATTGGACCAAATAACTCATTCATATGGCAAAAATCATTTTGTTTTGTTCCCCATCTAACTCCAGGCGTAAGCATATATGGATTATTATTTACAAGTTTTGGCTCAACTAGCCAAACCTCATCATCATCTAAAAAGCTCAAAGCTTTTGCTAATGCCCCTGTTGGAAGATTTGAAAGTGTTCCTATGCGATTAGAAAAATCCCATACTGAACCTGTGTTTAAAGATTCCACTGCCTCTTTTAAAGTCTGTCTAAATACCTTGTCGTTGAAAACCTCTTTTTCCAAAACCAGTAAAGAGGTTGCAGAACATTTTTGACCTGAATTGTGAAAAGCAGATACAAGAACATTATTGATGGCTTGATCTTTATCAGCAAGAGATGTTACTATAGTTGCATCTTTACCTCCAGTTTCTGCACATAAAGCTATATTTGAACGAGATTTAATGATATTTAAAGCTGTTTTTTCACCTCCAGTAAAAATAGTAAAATCAATATCTTTACTCGGTGTCATATATTTTCCAACATCTAAACCACTTGCTGAGATAAACTGGAGTGTGTTTCTACTAACACCAGCGTCCCAAAAACATTGACAAAGTCTATATCCACATAAAATCGAATCATAGGCAGGTTTTAGTATAACAGTATTTCCAGCAGCTAAACTTGCAGCAATACCACCAACAGGTATAGCAATGGGGAAATTCCAAGGACTAATAACTAAACCAACACCCTTACCTTTTGTTTCTATACCAGATAAAGAAGATATTTTAGACACACTATGAGGATAAAAGTTTACAAAATCTATTGCCTCACTTACTTCAACATCTGTTTCAGTAAACACTTTTCCAACTTCAGCCGCTGCAATTCCAATTAAGTCAAAACGAGCAACTCTTAGTTCATGTGCAACATTTTGAAGTATCTCTTGCCTTCTTAAATCACTTAATCCTCTCCAATTATCTTTATCCTCTTTTGCTGTTAATATAGCCAAGCTCATATCTTCTTTGTTTGCTCTATAAAAACCACCAACAAGTTTTTTTTCATGATATTGGCTTTTATCAAAAACTTTTACAAAATCTCTATCTTCAACAAGTTTACCACATACAACGGGGTAAGCTGTAAAACCACCATTAGAACCTATGTTTTTCCATTTGTCTGCTATATTTTGAGCCCAAACTCTGTTTTGAGGTAAAACAAAATCTGTATCACATTCATTTTCAAAAACATAATATTTCACATCTATTTTAAGTTTACTAAGTTCAAGATTTCTATCTTGCGTTCTATATGGCATCTGATCAAGATTATCCATAAGTTTAATAGATTTATCATAACTTTTAACAAGTATATCCCATGAGGGAGTATCTACTTTTAATCCAAAGCTATATCTTAAAAAGTTTTGATCAGCAGTATTTTCATCAAATCTTCTAACTAGGTAGGCTATAGCATTTATAAATGTATCTTTTGTAGCAGTTGGAGCATATAAAATAACATTAAGATTTTGTTTTTTAAGAACTTTATATGCAGCTTCACTCATACCCTCTAACATCTCAGCAGTTACAAATTTTTCAACATTTCTCTCCTTAGCTAAGTGCATGGCTAAAGCTTGTTCAAATAAGTTGTGAGAAGCTATACCTGTATGAATATATGGAGCAACACTTGGGTCAAGTAAAAAGTTCATAGCAATTTTAAAGTTAGCATCAGATTGGGCTTTTGTATCATAAGTTACACTTTCCCAACCACGCAAACTTGCTTGAGTTAACTCCATCTCTTGGTTAGCACCCTTGACTATTCGTATCTTAATTGGTGAACCACCACCATCAACTCTTTTTTTAGCCCAGTTATAAAGGTCTTTAATATATATCATAGCATTTGGTATATATGTTTGAATAACAATACCTGCTTCAAGATTATAAAACTCATCCATCTCTAAAACATTTTTAAAAGAATCAATTGTTAAATCTATATCTTTATACTCTTCCATATCAAGATTAACAAATTTATAACATTTTTTATTATTCTTATCTAAGTAAGTATTTTCCATAGCACAACGATATATTTTTTCTAACTGTAATGAAATTTTATTAATATTATTTTCATATGCATGTGGAATAATTTGAGAAAAAAGGTTTGAAATTTTTATAGAAAGATAATCGATATCTTTATTTTCAAGTAGTTTCATATATTTTTGTACTCTAAGAGATGCTTCATTTTCACTAAGAACTATCTCACCTATAATATTAATATTTACAGTAGTACCTTCTAAACGTCTATCTTGTATGTGTTTACGCAAGATATCATCTTCACCTTTAATAACTATGGTACTAATGTCATCTCTAAGATACTTAACAAATAAAGGAACAGAAATTGAACTCACATAAACACCTACATTACGAAACAAGTAAATTAATATCTGTTCAAATTCAGAAAAAAAGTCAGTTTTTTCATACTTTTTAAATATATATTCAAGTTGATTACTAACTCTATTTGAATTATGTGAGCGAAAACTTTGGTCTAAAAGTTCAATTAGAAAAATTTTATTTAGAGGATTTTTAAGCATTTTCAACATCATTGCATGAAACTCTTGTTCATTTTTTTGACGAGAAATCTCTATCTCTTTCTGCCAATTGTAAGCAGTTTTTTTTACTTCATCTATTATTTTGTTTGATATTTTCATCAACAATCCTTCTTCTTTTAACTTAAAAATTTCAAGGCAAATGTAATCTTATAAATTAATAAACTTTAACTAAAATATCTTAATAATCAACTAAATGATACATTAAACTTTTTAGATGACCTAGATATATCTTAGCCAAAAGCATACTAATCATTAAAAGATGGTAGTTTTAAGTTCAGGAAAATCAATTCAGTAGTGGGAGTAATATTAAAAATCTTTATAAAAGTACAAAAGAACAAACTTATAATACTTCCATAAAAGAGTATGGAACTTTAAAACAAGTTAAATATTACTTGCTTTATATGATTCTAAAAAGTCTAAGATTATATCTTTAGGTGATTCAAGACCTATAGATACTCTAATCAAACCATCGCTTATACCTAAAAACTTTTTAGTTTCTTGATCAAAATCACTATATATTGTAGAACCCATATGTAAAGCCAATGTTCTACTATCTCCAATATTTGCAGTTACAGTTATAAGTTTAGAGTTGTTTATAAACTTAAAAGCTTTCTCTTTTGTACCCATGTCTATAGTAAAAAGATTACCAGTTCCTGCTTTAAAATACTTTTTATACAAAGCGTTATGTGGATGTGTTTCTAAAGATGGATGGTTTACATCTATACCATTTTTATCTAACTCATTTACTATTATCTCAACACTCTCATTTACCCTTGCTGCTCTTAAAGGTAAAGTCTCTAAACCAAGCATAGTAAGGTAAGATGAAAAACCGTTTGAACTCATCCCAAAATCTCTTAGTGCTCTTTTTTTAGCTACTGCAAAAAGTGCCATCTTGCCCATTTTTTTAATAAACTTATGGATATCTTTATAAAGTTCACCCTTAAACTTATCTTCACCCTCATTTATAGCTCTAAAAACAACAGCACCACCAAGTGCAGAAGCGTTTCCAGTTATAATTTTTGTAGTTGAGTATATAACTACATCAGCTCCATAATCTAATGGTTTTAACATCAGAGGTGTTACAGTATTATCAACCATAAAAGAGATACCAGCATCATTTGCAATTTTAGAGATTGCATCTATATCTGCAAGTCTCATATTTGGATTGCCAACGCTCTCAAGGTATATAATCTTAGTTTTAGATGTAATAGCTTTTTTTATAGAGTCTAACTCATCAACATCAAAAAAAGATGTCTTAACACCAAATCTATCTAGTGTTTCATTAAAAAACGAATATGTCCCACCAAAAAGACCACCTATAGAGATAACCTCATCGCCACTACTAACAAGAGACATAACAGCTAAAGTTATAGCACCCATGCCAGAACTTGTAGTAACACAAGCAACACCACCATCCATTTTAGCTAAGATCGATTCTAACTTTGTAGAGGTAGGGTTACCAACACGAGAGTAAAGTGGTTTTTTAACACTTCCATCAAAAATCCCCTCACCTGTTTCACTATCACCATAACCAAAAGATGCACTTTGTGTAATAGTTGGGCTTATTGCACCCTCTTTATTACCTATGGCTTGAACAAAAAATGTTGTATAATCTTCAAAAGGATTCATACTACGTCCTTATATGGGTTTAACCCAAATTTATTAATTTTGGAATTATAACAAAAATGTATAAAAGAATTTTTATTAGTGCAACAAATACAGATATTGGTAAGACATACACAACAAAACTACTGATCAAAGAGTTAAGTAGTAGAGGTTATAAGGTTGGTGTAATTAAGCCTATAGAAACAGGTGTTATAAACTACCCTTTAGATGGCAAAGAGCTTTTTGATTGTGCCAAAAAATACAATCCAAAACTAAAAGATTTAAGTTTAAATGATATAGTACCAATACAATATAAACTACCAGCCGCGCCTATAGTATCAAGTAATTTTCAAGATATAGATTATAAACTTATTGATCAGAAGATACAAGAGATAGAGAAACTTTGTGACATACTTATTATAGAGGGTGCTGGTGGAATTATGGTTCCACTAGATAAAAAAACATTTATGTTTGACATACCCATAAGATATGATGCTTTTACAATTTTAGTAACACACTCTGGTCTTGGTTGTATAAATGACTCGCTATTAAATATAGAACTTTTAAAATCTAAAAATTTAAATTTTCAAATGCTAGTAAATGAGTACAGAGATAAAGATAGTTATAAAAAAGTTTCAAAACCCTATTTTGATTTATCAAACATAAAT
>WFNF01000097.1 GCA_015488775.1 Helicobacteraceae bacterium | reverse complement strand
ATACATCGTGCGCAATTTGTACACTCACCTTTTAAAACACTTTGAGATGACTTTGCTACCATAAAAAGAACCTCTTTTTCAGGGCAAACCTCTTTACATCTCATACACTCAGTACACGCATCTGCGTCATGTTTCACTCTGATCAAAGATAGTTTTGCATTTAGTGAATAAAAAGCACCAAGTGGACAAACATATCCACACCATCCATTTTCATGAACAAGCAGATCAAATAAAAATATAACTACAAGAGCTCCACCACCCATTCCCATACCAAAAACAACACCTCTGTGTGCCATAGATATAGGTGAAACTATCTCAAAAGCAGCTAGCCCCATAATGAAACTAAGAACTAAAGATATAGCTAAAACATAGTAGCGTATATCTCTACTCATGGAAACTCTTTTTTGTACCCTTGCCAAACCAAGTTTAGCTCTTAAAAAGCCAGCTGTATCTGTTATGATATTTATAGGGCAAACCCAAGAACAAAAAGCTCTACCACCTATAAGCAAGTAGAACATTGTTACTATAAAGGCACCAAGTAAAATATCAAAACTTAAAACACTACCAGCTACAAACATTTGTAATACTGCAAACGGGTCACTTAGTGGAACAACTCCAAATAAAATAGATGAACTAAGATTACCCTCTAACATTTTTATGCCATAAACATTAGCTACAATGTAAAGAACTAAGATTGAAATTTGTGTAAATCTTCTAAGGATCATATACTTATATTTTCTAAATTTCATTAGTATAAATCCCCATCATCATTTAAAGAGTCTAAAACACTTTTAGAGCTTAAATCAGTTGTCTTAACCTCATTTTTAGCTCCCTTAAGCCTTTTTTCGTCATCTTTATCCCAACCTTTTATATAGTGTGAACCAGCTTTACCTAAAGCAATCTCATTTGGTAAAACATATATCGCAGGTTTATCTGTAATACAAGCTCTTTCACACAAGCCACAACCTGTACAAACTTCCATATCAACTATAGGTTTTAAAAAAGCGTGTTTACCAGTCCTTTCATTTGATGAATACTCAAGTTTAATCGCTTCATCTAAAAGTGGACATGCTCTATAACAAGCATCACATTGAATACCCCAATAGGCTATACATGAGCTTGTATCTACAACAGCTTTGCCTATATCTATCTTCTTAATGTCAAACTCACCATCTGTTTTAACATAATCTTCAACAAGTGATCCAGTTGGACAAACAGGAACACATGGTATATCTTCACACATATAACAAGGTACATCTCTTGGTGTAAAAAAAGGCGTACCAATTGGTTTGTTATCTCCAGGTGCTGCTAAAAAAAGAGTATCGTAAGGGCAAGCTTCAACACAAAGCCCACACTTTATACAACTTTTTATAAACTCATCCTCATCTAAAGCACCAGGGGGTCTTAAAACAAGAGGTGATGCTTTTATCTCATCTATATATGCGCTCCACACTAAAGCACCCATAGCTGATAGACCTAAGCCTCTAGCCATAGATAGTAAAAAATGTCTGCGACCACCAAGTTCTTGTTTTTTCATAACTACTCTTTAATTACACTGCGTAAAGTTTAACTGCACATTTTTTATAGTCAGTTTGTTTTGATATAGGACAAGTATGATCAAGACAAACTTTGTTTATAAACACTTTTTCATCAAACCAAGGTACAAAAACTAAACCACGAGGTGGTCTGTTCCTTCCACGAGTTTCAACATGAGCTTTTACTTTACCACGACGAGATTCAACCCAAATACTTGAGCCTTGTTTGAAACCTTTATCTTTTGCATCTTGAGGGTGCATATAACAAAGAGCTTCAGGAACCGCGCGGAAGAGTTCAGGCACACGCATAGTCATAGTTCCTGAGTGCCAATGCTCTAGCACACGACCTGTACTTAACCATGTATCGTACTCTTTATCTGGCATTTCCGTTGTATCAACGTAAGGTCTAAAGAAAATTTTAGCTTTATTTGCTAAATGAATTTTTTCTTTATTTGTTACACCTTTTAGGTCACCTTGAGGGATAGCCTTAAGTGCATGACCATAGAAAGCAAAATCACCAAAGTTTGCTTTTTTAGCGTATGGATCGTACTTAGAGTTAAATCTCCATTGTGTCTCTTTTCCATCAACAACTGGCCATTTAAGACCACGAACTCTATGGTATGTATCAAAATCGGCATAATCATGCCCACGACCTGCTCCAAATTTTCTATACTCTTCCCAAACGTATTTTTGAATAAAGAAACCGTAGCCTTTAAAAGGTTTACCATCTTCACCCATAACATTACGTTTATCACCAATAACTTCTGAATTTTGGTAGTTATCTGCTGGAAATACTCCCGCTTCGTATTTGAAAGATTTTGCTTCATCGTTTGCAAAAAGCACATCAAATAATGTATCATCTTCAGAGTAGCCCATCTTTTTAGCTTCAGCTAAAACATCAGGAAGTTTACCCTCTTCGTAACCATCTTTAGCCTTTACACCTGGAACTTTTTGTTCACCCCAAACCTCTTTAAGTGTAAAACGTTTAGAAAGTTCAGTATATTGCCATAAGTCAGACATAGAATCACCTACTGGTGTTACTTGTTGTCTCCAATGTTGAGTACGTCTCTCAGCATTACCATAAGCACCCCATTTTTCATATATCATAGCAGATGGTAAAATCAAATCAGATACCTTAGCAGATATACCAGGGTAACCATCAGAAGTAACTATAAAGTTATCCATCTGTCTTGCTGCTTTTATCCAGTGTTCAGCATTTGCTGAGTCTTGGTAAGCATTACAAACATTTACCCAAGCAAATTTGATTTTTCCATCTTCCAAATCTCTATGGATTTGCATAATGTGTGAACCAACTTTAGGGTTTAAAGTGTTATGTGGTACTTTCCATATTTTTTCAGATATCTCTCTATGTTTAGGGTTAAATACAACTAAGTCAGATGGAAGTCTATGTGAAAATGTACCAACTTCTCTTGCAGTACCACAAGCAGATGGTTGACCTGTAAGTGAAAATGCTCCAGATCCAGGAAGAGATTGTTTTCCAACTAAAAAGTGAACCATGTATGATTGTTCATTTACCCAAGTTCCACGAGTGTGTTGGTTCATTCCCATAGTCCAGAAACTTACAACTTTACGCCCTTTTTCTATGTAAACAGATGCTAACTCTTTTAGTTTTGCTTTGAAGCTTTCATCACTTTCATCTGGATCACCCTTAGAAACTGAAGTAGTATAGTCTGCATCATAAGGTTCTAAAGCTTTTTTAAAGTCTTCAAAAGAGATTTGCCAGTGAGCTTTTTGGTTACCATTTTTTTTACCATTTTTCATGCCACCTGTGTTATTCATCTTCATGGTGTCACCCTCTTTGTACCCTAAGTACGCTAAAGATGTCCCCTCAGCTTTTGATAACACTTTATGATCTTGTTTAGCTGCTGTGTCTAACTCTTTTTCACCATATTTTGGATGTTTAATATCTTCTCTAAGTCCATAACCAATATCTACATTACCAGTTGCAAAAACAGTATATTTATTTACAAAATCCCAATCTATAGAATCTGGATTGTTATAAACTATCTCACGAGCTATATAATTCCATAATGCAAGGTCTGAGTTTGGTTTAAATATAATCTCAGTATCTGCTAAATCCATAGTACGGTGTTTAAAAGTAGAAAGAACTATAACTTTTGTTTTTTGTGGTGATGTAAGTTTTCTATCTGTAACACGAGACCAAAGTATAGGGTGCATCTCAGCCATGTTTGAACCCCAAGAAACAACAGTATCTGTAAGCTCAATATCATCATAACAACCACTTGGCTCATCTATACCAAAAGTTTGGATAAACCCAGCAACTGCACTTGCCATACAGTGTCTAGCATTTGGATCTATGTTGTTTGAGCGAAGTCCAGCTTTTATGAACTTAGATGCTACATAACCCTCTTGTACTGTATATTGACCTGAAGCAAATATACCTATACCAGTTGGCCCAAGCTCTTTGAGTGCAGATTTCATATGTACTTCCATCTCATCAAATGCACGTTTCCAAGTTATAGGAGCAAACTTACCATTTTTATCGAAGTTACCTTTAGAGTCAACACGCAAAAGAGGTTGAGTTAAACGATCAGCCCCATACATAATCTTAGCATTAAAATAACCCTTAATACAGTTTAAACCACGATTAACAGGAGCTGCTGGATCACCCTTAACAGCTACTATACGGTCTTCTTTTGTGGCAATCATTATCCCACAACCTGTTCCACAGAATCTACAAGCTGCTTTATCCCAACGCCAATCACTTTGAGCTGCTGCTGCTGAGGCTTGTGCATCTGCTGGTATAGTCATTCCAATCGCACTAGCTGCACTAGCTGCGGCTGCCGACTTTAGAAACTCTCTTCTTTGCATGTTCTCTCCTTAAAATAAAGTTGAATTTTCTACTATATAATTTGGTTAAGTAAAAACTCTCTTTTGAAAATAATAGCACTAGGTAGAGTTAAAAAATTTGACCTGAGTCAAAAATTAAATTTTATAGGTGCCATTTAGTTAAAAAGTTTAAAAAGTTTTTCATTGTTTTTAATTTTTACTTTAGATATTTGTAGCTCAATAATATCTTGTTTTACCAGTTTTGCTAAAACACGAGATAGAGTTGCTGGCTGTATGTTTAGTCTATATGCAATCTCTTGTTTTTTTAGCTTGTTAAATGTATCTAGTTTATAGTAAAGCATATGGGAAACTTTACTTAATGCATTATAAACCAGACTTATATTTAAACTGGCTTCTAGTTGTTGCTTTTGGTATGAGATGGAGTCTATAAGATTTATTAACAGCCATTTTGAGCAACTAACTATCTCTTTAAACTCATGCATATCAAAAGATATTATTGTTGAATCTTCTAAAAACTCTATATTTGAAAAACAACTTATAGTATCGTTTGACATAGAACCTATATTTGTTAAAAGTGAATCCTCCTTAATGGTAAAAAGAAATATCTCATTATCAAGTTTATCTACCTTGTATAATTTTACTTCACCCTTAAGTAAAAAATTTACACGCCCAATGTCATCCTCTTCATATGTCATTATAGAATTTTGAGTGAACTTGCTTATTTTTGTTTTTTGAACTAGCTTACTTAAAGTATCTTTTGAACACTTTGAAAAAAAAGATAGCTTTGTTATTTGATTAATCATAAGATATTGTAACTTTATTAACTTCAAAATTATTGATGTTTATTAAGTATATTTAACTAATAAATGCTAAAATTTTAGGATTAAAATGTAAATTTGGAGAACTCAATATGAATGAAAACGAAAAGACTAAAGAGTATATACCTGAAATTTTAGAATATGATCCTGACATTGATGGTGATGATGAACATCTGATTCGTGATGCGTATTTAGAAAAAAAAGATGACTTACTTGAAAAAATAAAAAAAGCTAAAGAGAAAAACAGGGGAGAGAGAAAAGTTAGACGTTAGATTGAAAAATCGCTTAAATCTTCATCCTCTAACTCTTGTTTGAGGTCTTCTATCTCTATATATATCTTATCTATAGCACTGTAAATTTCTGAAAAATACTCTAAGTTTTTATCTAAATCACTAGACTTTTCAATCATATCTAGCTTATCGTAAATAAAATTAACTCTTAAATTTGCACTAACACCTTTTAGACGATGAGTTATAAGATATATATCATCAGGGTTTTCACTTTTAATTGCATCTTTAAAATCATCTTGCATGTCGTAACATTGGATTATATATTCATCCATAAGTTCAAGTATAAGCTCTATCTCAAGACCTAACTCTTCAACTGCAATGTGAGGGTTATATAGTAGTTCATTTGCTAACAATAGTAATCCCCTTTGAGTTATTATTCTTTATAATAGCATATTTTAAGTCTTTTTGTAATCAAAATGAAACAAAGTGGTATGAAAACTTATGATGTTAGCCTTACTTTAACACTTTTCGTACTTTATTTTTACAAGTCCACTAGGAAATACAGTGGACTCTTTAGCTTTAAATTGTAGTTTTGTGTTGACGTTATTAAAAAGTTTGATACCTTTACCAAGGAAAATGGGTATATTTGTAACTGTTATATCTGTTACTAGATTTTCATTTAAAAAAGAGCTTATAAGTTTTCCTCCATCTATATAAAGTTTTTTGCAGTTTTCATTTTTTAGCTTAGTGTGCAGATCTTTTATGTCCCCATTAAATAAAGTGACATTTTTTATATCTTCTGGTAGTCTTTTTAATGTAGAAGATACAACTATAACTTTTTCACCATCATAAGGCCAAGTATCAAAAGATAAAACCTTCATAAAGGAGTTTTTACCCATTATAAGATAATCACAACTTTCCATAAAACTTTCATAACCTAAATCTTCATCTTTAGCTTTTTGACTAGCTTCATTTAGCCACTCTATATCTCCATCTTTCTTAGCTATAAAACCATCTAATGATTGAGCTATAAATACTGATGTTCGCATATTTTACCTTTTAGACTTTATTTACACTTTATACTAGAAATAACTATTTACTTAGTAGTATCCCACTTTTGTGCCCACATACCTAATGCCATAAAACTATCAAAAAGGTCTTTTGCCTTAGTACTAAGTTTATAGTTTATAATTTTTGAGGCTTTTAAACTTGTATCTCTAATGATAAATCCATCTTCTTCTAACTCCTTCAGCCTATTTGTAAGTGTTCTACTGTTTATATCTGGCAATTGTTTTTCAAAATCTTTAAATCTCATCATATCATGATGAAACATTTCATATATGATGACTAAAGTCCACTTTTTAGACAAAGTTTTAAAGAGTTCGTTGATTGTTTGAGTATTGTGTGTGTGATTATTATTTTCCATAAGGTTATTATATACTATTTTTAACTTTACTTTATACAGTAAAAAATGTTATACTGCTATCACTTTAAAAAGTAAAGGAAAAAATATGTTTACATTAATTGAAAAATATCTTCCAAAAGAGGGTAAACAACAAGAGGTTCTTGATTTTGTTACAAAAGTTGCAAACGAGTATAGTTATACAAATAGTAATGTTTTAATGGGTCAAATTTTATCGCCTACTAAAAAAGATGCTTATGTTACAAGTTATGTTGTATTTGAAAATGAAGATAGTTTTAAAGATTTTACAAAATCAGAATCATTTAAAAAGCTACTTCAATCGGGGATTATTGCAAGAGCACAATCTTTATGTGATGATATACAAGCTGATACTTACAACGTTATTCAGAGTTATCATAAACAATAGGGTAGCTTTTAAAATCTACAATTATGGGTTATACTGTTATTGCATTCATTCTTATTTCATTTAGGTATCATATCCTTCAAATAACTAAAATAAAAAGAGTAGACAATGTTTAAAACAGTAATAGTATTAATTATTATAACAATACCAATCTTTGCATCAACAATTTCTGTGAGTATCATAAAGCCTATTGAGAAACAAATAGCTCTTAGTGTAGATGCCACAGGCACTGTTGTATCTAAATATAAAACTAGTATAACAGCGAAAACAAGTGGACTTTTACAGATGAAAGCTTCATTAAATAATTTTATTCTTAAGGGAGAACTTATTGCTAGGGTAAGCAATAAGCCTAGAGAAAAAAAGATAGAATTTTTTAAGAAAAGTTTAGCACTTCAAAAAAATCAAATAGCATTGCAAAAAGAGAACATCAAAACAGCTAAAGATAAGTATGACATGGGTGTTGGCTCCAAAAACAGTTATCTTTCCCAAAAAATATTGCTTTCACAGATACAAGAGCAGTACAATGTGACAAAGAATGACTATAATATACTTCTCTTGGAACAAACAAATAGTGTGATTTATGCACCTAAAAATGGTGTGCTTACAAATATTGTAGCTAATAATAGTTATATAAACTATGGTACAAAAATAGCAACTCTTTTAGAAAAAGATAATCTTATAAAACTCTTTGTAGATAGCTCTTATGCACAAGAGATACAAAAAAATATGGATGTTAAAGTTTTTAGTAGTTATAAAAACTGCGATGCAAAAGTTGTTACTATTTTACCCCGTAGCTCAAACAATTTAGTTGAAGTAATGGTACAAACTAACGAATCACTTCCTTTAAACCTACAAATAAATGCACAAATCATAATTAAAAAATCAAATGGGCTACTTATCCCAAAAAGTGCTATTGTCCTTGTTGAAAACCATCCTGCCGTTTATGTAATAGATGATAAAGATATTGCACATATAGTTTTTATAGATATATTGAAAGATATGATAGATAAGGCACTGATTAAAAACACTTTACCTAAAGATGTAAAAATAGCACTCAAAAATGCCTATATGTTACATGACAATTTGAGAGTGAGTATAAAATAATGCAAGATAAAAAAGATTTTTATCACTATATTTTAAAAAATAAACTTGCTATTATTCTTATTATTTCACTTTTAACCGCAGTTGGCTATAGGCTCTCAATGACTATTCCACAAGGTGTGTTACCAAATATATTTTTTCCACGCATTGAAGTAAGTATTGATAATGGTCATGCTCCAATATCTCAAATGCTTTACTCTGTCACAAAACCAAGTGAAGAGGCTTTGAAAACAGTACAAGATGTTCAAAAAATAGTCTCTTCTACCTCGGTAGGAACTACGGATATAAATATCTATTTTAACTGGAGTATTGACCCATATTTAGCGTACCAACTTGTGCAAGCTCGTATGGCAGATATAAAAAATAGCATAAGTAAAGATGCAAAAATCACCATACGACAAGCAACGCCTAGTATGTATCCTGTATCTATCTACACGATAAGCTCAGACAATATCTCTCGCGCGAAACTTACCGAAAAGCTATACTATGAACTCAAACCTGTGATGTTAGGTATTGATGGTGTTTTTGACATACAGATGAAAGCACCTGCTTGGAGTGAGTATAAACTTGTGCTTGATAGTAAAAAAGTAGCAGAGTATAAACTCAATATAGATGATATCATCACACAATTAAAAGCCCAAAATAGCATAGATTTTTTAGGGCTTATAAACTCTAAACATACACAATATATTCTCTCTTTGAACCAAAAAAGAGAAAATGCAAATGAACTTCTTGACTTAAATATTAACCTTGGTAATCAAAAAAGTATAAAACTATCAGATATTGCACTTATGTTAGAGAAGCAAAATCCTATCAAGCAATTTTCTGCATCAAGTAGATATAAAAACAGTGTCGTTTTTGACCTGCTTCGCCAACCAGATGCAAATGCTGTAAGTGTACAAAAAGCTTTTAATAAAAAGATAGAAGAGCTTAACAAAAAACTATCTCATGATGGCATACATATAGAAAAATATTATGATGGAACAGATTTTATAAAAGAGGCAGTGGGGAGTGTAATAGATGCCATAGCTCTTGGTTCTATTATCGCAGTTCTTATAGTATTTTTCTTTTTAAGAAAATTCACACTCTCTTTGGCTGCTCTTGTCATCATCCCTGTCACTTTTTTTATAACTATGATAGGGATGAAACTTATAGGGATTGATTTTAATATCTTCTCCCTTGGTGGGATGGTAGCGGCGCTTGGTGGCTTGATTGATCAGATGCTTATAGTGATAGAAAACATTGAACGCCACTATGAAAATGGTGAAACAAAAGAAAATGCCATTATAAAAGGGGCTAAAGAGATTTTACCTATTATGGTCGTTGCTACTACTTTATCAGTTTTAATATTTATACCACTTCTTCTTGTAAGTGGAATAGTTGGGGAGTTTTTTAAGCAGTTGGCAACAGTTTTAGTTATCACTTACTTAGTCTCTCAAGTTATAGCCATTTTTCTAACACCAATCATCGCTTATCTTGCACTTCCTAAAACTATAAACAAACATGAAGATTTTATGCAAAAGTACATAGATAAATATATCAATTTTTTACGAAAAAGCTTCAAACACTCTTGGATTTCCTTGCCTATTATCTTAGTTTCCCTTGCAACTTCTGCTTACCTTTACCTACACATACCATCAACTTTTTTGCCAGAGTGGGATGAGGGGAATATCGTTGTTGATTTAGTTTTGCCAACTGATATAACACTAGAACAATCACAAGAGGAGTTTGATCAGATAGGAGAAATTATCTCTACTGTAAAAGATGTAGATGGTTGGAGTATGCGAATAGGTACAGGACTAGGACGATTAAGCGTTCCTATAAATAACGGAGATTTTCTAGTAACCCTAAAAGCCAATCATAAACGCAGTAGTTTTGAGGTGATAGATGAGCTAAGAAGTAAGATAGAGGTACAAATTCCAAACATAGTAGAACTTGGACTCTCTCAAGTTTTAGAAGATAGACTCGGTGATATCATGGGAGCAGAAGCACCAATTGCTGTGATGCTTTACGGTTCAAACCCTGATGAACTCACGCATGAGGGCTACAAGCTACAAAAAAAACTCAAAACTATAAAAGATGTTGAAGAGGTAAATGTTCTCACCTCTTATGCATCTCCATCTATTAATATTAGAGCCAAAAGTATTGCACTCTCAAGATATGGTATAGATGAAGTTATGATAAAAACTCAAATTCGTTCACTCTATTATGGTGAGGTGGTCTTAAGCATAGCCAATGGTGAAAAACTTACAAATCTTAGAGTGATTATGAGTCGCCCAAATATCGATCCAATAGAGTATCTTAAAACCACTCTTAAAATCTATTCACCAACACTCAACGAACAAATACCACTCAAAGAGTTAGCCGACATAAGTTACCAACATAAAGTAGCCGAGGTAACACACTATAATCTCTCTCCTGTTTGTGTTTTAGGAGTGCGTTTTAGAGGTAACGATATGAGCACAGTGGTGAAAAATATTCAAACTTCTCTTTCAAATGCAGGTCTGCCAGATAACATCACAACAGATATAAGTGGATTTTACAAAGAGCAACAAAAATCTTTTAAAGAGATGAGTTTGGTTATACTCTTTGCTATAACAATTATATTTATAGGTTTACTTTTAAATTTTAGCTCTCTTCGTATAGCACTTAGCATACTTATGGCATTGATACTCACAACAACAGGTGTTTTAGGAGCTTTATATCTTAGTGGAAAACCACTTGATATTATGGCTTTTATGGGGATTTTAATAGTTCTTAGTATTGTTATAAATAATAATGTTCTTATTTTTGATTTTTATAAGATAAACCTACAAAACCGAAATGATGAAATAGAACAACAGCTAGATTCCTTGGCACTCCGAGCAAAACCAATTCTTATGACTATGGTATCAAATGCTTTAGCACTTCTACCTATCGCCTTAGCTATCGGTACTGGAACACAGATTATTCAAGATTTAGCTATAGCTATCATGGGTGGTTTGCTTTTTGCTATTGTAATCAACCTTTATATTGTACCTCTCTTTTTTTATTTTATAAGGGTACGATAAATTCTAATACATAAAAAATAGGAATATATACACCATTTTGATATAATAGTTCATATATAAAATCAGGAGTTTGTCATGTTAGCATTAAGACAAGAACAGTTATTTGATGAAATAGATATTTTACCAATAGATTTAAAAACTAAAATTGTTGATAAGATATTAGCTAGTATCACACCTGTAAATAGTTCAATAGATGCACTTTGGATAAGAGAAGTAAACAAAAGAAAAAATGATATTGAAACTAACTCTGTAACCATTGTTGATGGGGATGAAGTTTTTCAAAAAATAGCAAAAAGATTGCAATCATAAATGACTTACTCCTTTCATCCAGATGCTGAACTTGAATTAAATGTTGCAGTTGATTATTACGAAGAGTGTAAAATAAATCTTGGTGCAGAGTTTGCTTATGAAGTACAACAAACAATCCAAAGAATCTTAGAATTTCCACAATCTTGGCAAAAGCTAGATCGAGAGATACGAAGATGTTTGACAAATCGTTTTCCATTTGGAGTAATTTATTATCACAAAGAAGAAGAAATAATTATTTTAGCTGTTATGCAACTTCAAAGAAAACCTAACTATTGGAAAGAGAGAAATATATAACAATATCAGTTGCGATATTGCTTGGAATGAGCAGTTTAACTTATGGCAGAATCAATGGTAAGTCTTGGATACAATTAAAACATGAAACTACTAATAATAGAAGATGACGAAAATATACTTTCACTTTTACAAAGAACTTTTAGTGAAGATGGCTATGTAGTAGATAGTGCTGTGGACGGTGAAGAGGGGGAGTATCTGGCTGTTATGAATAGCTACGATGTTATCATACTTGATTGGATGCTTCCACTCAAAAATGGTATAGAAGTTATAAGCTCACTTAGAGAAAAAAACATCACAACACCAACTATTATGCTAAGTGCTAAAGGGGAAACGGAAGATAAAATAGTAGGTTTAAAACATGGTGCAGATGATTATCTCTCAAAACCATTCTCTTTTGCAGAGTTAGAAGCAAGAGTAGAAGCACTCTATCGTAGAAATATCTCTCAAGGTGTAACACTTATTAAAATAGGCGATATTGAGATAGATAGTGATAACAGGACAGTGATAAAAAATAAACAAAGAGTAGAACTCACATCAAAAGAGTATGAGCTTCTTATGTTTTTATTTAAAAACAAAAATGCTTATGTATCAAACGCCATGATAGAAGAGCAGCTTTGGAATAATCAAGAGTATATTAACTCCAATGTTATTCAAGTGACAGTCTATCATCTGAGAAAGAAACTAGGTAAAGAACTTATAAAAAGCAACCGTGGTTTGGGGTATAAAGTTGAAGTTTAACTCTCTAAAAGCTCGTGTACTTGTCTGGTTTGGAACTATTGCTTTTGTAGTATTAACACTGTTTGCATTCTCCTTTAACTACTTTTTAGATAAGAGTATAGATAAGAACATAAAAAGCAGACTTGAGTTTATCGCTCATAAATACAAAGATCATGTCACAACACAAAATATCGGAATTGCTGTAGTCAAAGATGGCGAAATAAAAATACAAAACAGTGATTTTAGTTTACAAAATTTTAAGCATTACCTACATAAAAAAGAGAATTTTTTTATCTTAGAACACTCCCAAGATGACGACTATATAGATGCTCTTTATATAGAAAAAGTTGCTACAAAAAGTATTATGGTTTTTCAAAAAAACATTGATAATAAGATAGAGAATTTCCAAGATATTTTACTATTTCTTATCCCTATTTTACTTTTAATATTTATCTTTTTAGCAAGTAAGATGTTAGATAAGATTCTATCCCCTATAAATAGGCTTATAAACGCCACAAAAGACATAAGTGTCACTAAATTCACAAAGAGCATAACAGTTCCAAAAGAAAATGATGAGATAAAAGAGCTTGTTGTCTCTTTTAATGCAATGATACAGAGACTTCAAAAGGGAATAGAGCGTTTAGATAGATTTAACTCTGATGTCTCTCATGAGCTAAAAACTCCTTTGACTGTCATACAAGGAGAGGTAGAATT
>WFNF01000096.1 GCA_015488775.1 Helicobacteraceae bacterium | reverse complement strand
TTGTACATCTGTATAGCTATGTTGATATAAACATATTTGTCTTCTTTATTATTATCAAAACCAACTCCAGTATGAGAGATAAGTGGTTTTGGACCTACAAAAGAAATTTTCATTATATTGTCCTATTTATTTTTAAACATTAAATCTAAAGTGCATTATATCGCCATCTTGAACTATGTACTCTTTACCCTCAAGTCTCATTTTTCCAGCGTCTTTTGCGGCACTTTCAGATCCTGCTTCTATATAATCGTCATATCCTATAACTTCTGCACGAATAAAACCTTTTTCAAAGTCATTGTGTATAACTGCAGCAGCTTTTGGAGCAGTTGAACCTTTTCTTATTGTCCAAGCACGAACCTCTTTTACTCCAGCTGTAAAGTATGACATTAAGCCAAGCTTATCAAAACCTTTATGTATTATCTGATCAAGTCCAGATTCTGATGCTCCAAGCTCTTCTAACATCTCAGCAGCCTCATCATCTTCTAAGCCAATAAGTTCCTCTTCGATTTTTGAACAAAGTTTTACAACTTCAGATGATGTTTTAGCTGCATGTTCACGAACTAAAGCAACATATTTGTTATCTTGGCTTAATGAATCCTCATCAACATTTGCACCATACATAATCTCTTTAGATGTTAAAAGTCTAAGATCACGGTTTAATTCTGTAAAAGTATCGCTTCCAAAGTCTTTGTGTGCTCTAGCCATATTACCATCAGCTAAAAATTCAGCAAGTTCATTTGCGTAATCAAAAAGAACTTTTGCATCTTTATCTGCTTTTGCTTGTTTTTTAAGACGATCAATTCTAGTTTGTAAAACATCAATATCTGCAAAAATTAATTCAGTTTCAATAATCTCAATATCACGAAGTGGATCTATGCTTCCCTCTGTATGAACAACATTATCATCATCAAAACATCTAACGATATGCAAAATAACCTCTGTTTCACGGATATTTGATAAAAATTTATTTCCTAAACCTTCACCCTTACTTGCACCCTTAACTAAACCTGCAATATCTACAAAATCAAGTGTTGAGTATTGAACTCTTTCAGGATTAACTATCTTAGATAACTCAACGAGTCTTTTATCTGGTACTGGAACTACTGCTTTATTTGGCTCTATTGTACAAAAAGGGTAATTTGCTGCCTCTGCGTTTTGTGCTTTTGTTAAAGCGTTAAATGTTGTAGATTTTCCAACATTTGGTAGTCCTACTAGTCCTATTGCTAATCCCATTATATTTCCTCTTTTGATATATTTTTTATAAATTTACTCATTAATCTAACACTAGCACCTGTTGCACCAAAAACATTACAATCCCAAGGAGATTCTGTATATGCTGGTCCTGCTATGTCAAAATGTAGCCATTTGTTTTTATTTTTTTCTTCTATAAAATTATCTAAAAATAGTGCTGCTGTTATAGCCCCACCATAAGGTCTATTACCAATATTTGATATATCTGCAACATCGCTTTTTATCATTTTTTTAAGATGTTTATTAAAAGGTAAAGAACCTGTAAATTCACCAGATGGTGTTGAAGATATTTGATGTTTTAGTTTTGAACTATGTCCCATAACACCTATAGTGTAAGATCCAAGTGCAACCATACAAGCACCAGTTAAAGTAGCAAAATCAAATATATAATCAGACTTTACTTTCTCTTGTGCATAACAAAGAACATCTGCTAAAACTAAACGACCCTCTGCATCTGTGTTTCTAACCTCAATACTAACACCATTTTTAGCTATTAGTATATCATCAGGCTTATAAGCTGATCCATCAACCATATTTTCAGCTGCACCAATAAATGTGTGTACTTCAACATTAAGTCCAAGCTCACTTATAGCTTTTATCATCCCTAAAGTTGCACAAGCACCAGCTTTATCCATTTTCATAGTAACCATAGATGTAGCTGGTTTTAAACTAAGTCCACCACTATCGTAAGTTAAACCTTTTCCTACTAGAGTAACAACTTTAGATGGATTTTTAGGTTTATAAGCTAGATGAATCAGACGAGGTTTGTGGATTGAGGCACGACCAACTGCGTGCATTGACATCATCTTCTCTTTTTCTATCTCTTTTTCATCTAAGATAGTACACTCTAGAGAGTTAGTTTTTGCAAGTTTTTTAGCTTCATTAGCTAGGTCACTAGGATTCATCTCTTGAGGAGCCATATTTACCAAAGTTCTTGTGTAGTTTGTAGCATTAGCAACAATTAAAGCATCATTAACAAGTTTGCTAAAGTTTTTAGAACTATTTTCTAAATGTAAGATTATGTTTTTATCTTTGTTTTTTTCAGATTTATAGTAATCAAAAGAGTAAGTACCTAAAACTACTCCCTCCACTATAGCTGAAATATTTTTTACATCTTCAAGCTTAAAACTGTAATTTTTAAAGTTCATTTTAGATGCCTCTTTAGCAAAGGTACTAAAAACAGCTCTTAGTGTGTCATTTTCAAAATCTTCACAACCTAAAAAGAAAGTGTTTTCATTTTGTAAAAACAAAGTTTGTCCATCTTTAGCTTCAAAACCGAACTCTTTTAAGAGTTTCTTTTCATTCTCTTTTTTAAAAGTTTTTTGTGTGTGTAAAATAACATTAATAGCTTTTTTACTTTTACTTGTAACAATTTTCATAAAATTTCCTTAGTCAAAATGTAATATATCTTTAGCTTGCATCATATCTTTATCACCACGACCTGAGATATTAACTATGATCAGCTTACCTTTTATATCTTTTATCTTTTTCAAGTACGCAACTGCATGTGAACTCTCAAATGCTGGGATGATTCCCTCTTTTCTTGATAACCAAACAAAGGCATCCATCGCTTCATCATCAGTTATATTGTCATAACTTATAGACTTATTATCATTATGAAATGCGTGTTCTGGTCCTATTCCTGGGTAGTCTAAACCAGCCGAGATCGAGTGAGCTTCTTGAATTTGACCATCTTCATCTTGAAGAAGGTAGGACATCTGTCCATGTAAAACACCTGGACTTCCTTTTTTAAGTGAACAACCATGTTTATCGGTTTCTATTCCATGTCCACCAGCTTCAACACCTATACATTCAACCTCTTCATCTTCTAAAAAGTGTTGAAACATACCAATAGCATTTGAGCCACCACCAATACAAGCTATAACCTTATCTGGCAGTTTTCCCTCTTTTTTAAGTATCTGTTCTCTTGCTTCACAACCTATAATAGCTTGAAAATCTCTAACCATAACAGGGTAGGGATGTGGACCAGCTACAGTTCCAACTATATAAAAAGTATCTCTAGCATTTGTAACCCAATGTCTTATAGCATCATTCATAGCATCTTTTAGAGTTCTACTTCCACTCTCAACTGCATTAACTTTAGCACCAAGCAGTTTCATTCTAAAAACATTTAGCTCTTGGCGTGCAACATCTTTTGCACCCATAAATATCTCACACTCTAAACCAAGTAGGGCACATATAGTTGCAGTTGCAACACCATGTTGACCAGCGCCAGTTTCAGCTATAACTTTTTTCTTGCCAAGTCTTTTTGCCATTAAACCTTGAGCTATTACATTGTTTACTTTGTGTGCGCCTGTATGGTTTAAGTCTTCACGCTTAAGATAGACTTTTGCACCTAACTGATCAGATATGTTTTGTGCAAAGTAGAGTGGAGAAGGGCGACCTACATAATCTTTTAAGTAGTAATCAACTTCACTCCAAAACTCTTTATCAAAACGTATTTTTTTGTATTCTGCTTCTAGTTCAAGAACTACTGGCATTAAGGTTTCAGGCATATATCTTCCACCAAATATTCCAAAGTGTCCATTTTCATCTGGATCAAATTTTGAAGCTGTAGGTATATACATTAATCAACTCCTATTATGTTGTAAACTGGGCATTTTTGCTCTAACTTACTTTTTCCATCAAGAAAATCTAGTGCTATTATAAAACAAGACTCTACACATTTAGCACCACTTTTTTCTATTAAAGTAACTGCTGCATTTGCAGTTCCACCAGTTGCAATAAGGTCATCTATAAGAAGAACTCTAGCATCTGTAGTATTTTTAAAAGCATCTATATGTATCTCAACTTCATCAAAGCCATACTCTAAAGTGTATTTTTCAGATATAGTAGTTGATGGAAGTTTCCCTTTTTTTCTTACAGGAACAAACCCAAGTCCAAGTTTTGTAGCTAAAGAAGCACCAAATATAAACCCTCTAGCATCTATACCAGCTATATAATCAAGATTATAATCTTTATACTTTTCTTCTAGGTGGTTCATTAAAGTAGTGTACGCTGTAGCATCATTTAAAAGTGTAGTTATATCCTTAAAAACTATACCCTCTTTAGGGAAGTCTTTTATATCTCTAATGGAGTTGTTTATAATCTCATAATCATTTTTACTTAACATTTTAACCCTTTTTATAGTAGAGCATCTATACGACCCTCTAAATCTTTAATTTTAGTTTGAAGTCTATCTGTTTCAACTCTATGTTTTGAGTTTCTTTGTTTTAGAACTTTTAGCTCACTTCTTAGTTTATTTAGTTCATCACTAAGTATGTCAACATTTCCTAATGATCTTTGAAGTTGTATTTGATACTTTCTTATTAGTATCTCTGCTTCTTGCAAAGTCATCTTCATCAACTCATTACTTTTTTGCTCTTTTATAGTTATACTTTGAAAGTAAAACATCTTAACAAAAAGAAATATTGATATAACTATAATTATAGTAAGAAATGAAAATTCCCAAAACATTTTAGCCCTTAATAGCTTCGATTTTTTCAACACGGCCTGCGTGTCTTCCACCCTCAAACCCAGCATTCAACCAAGCATCTAAAATATCTTCTGCAACACCCTCACCAACGATGCGTTCGCCATAACACAATACATTAGCATTGTTATGTGCTCTTCCCATTTTTGCACTGTATGCATCATGTGCAAGTGCAGCGCGTATACCATGATGGCGATTTGCAGCCATACTCATACCTATGCCTGAGCCACAGATTAAGATACCAAAAGAGCCATCATCCTTTAAAACAGACTCACAAACTTTTTGAGCATAATCTGGGTAATCAACTCTATCTTTAGAAAATGGGCCAAGATCAACTACATCTACACCTTTCTCTTTTAAAAGTCTAACTGTAAAATCTTTAAGATCAATTCCAGCGTGGTCTGTTGCAACATAATATTTCATATTTTCCCTTTTTAGTTTAGTAGTAAACGAAGTACAAATTGTATAGGTGCAATAAGTACATAATCTTTAATTGGTGAGATTAAAACACCTATTGCTATAAACATTCCATAAGGTTCTAACTTGTGTATAGTTTGTGCAACTTCGTGCATATTGTATTTTAGTGAAAGCCACATAAGAAAATGTGCACCATCAAACTGTGGTATTGGAAGTAGATTAAAAATAGCTAGTACTATATTTATAAGCATAAGTTTCATAACAAATATATAAAAAAATACATACAATAAAGAATCATTTTGAAGTGGTTGATCAAGACTTAAAAGAAGCATTGAAGCAAACACTGCTAAAACAGCATTATAAACTATACCAGCTAAAGAGACTTGCATAGCAGCGTTGTATCCACCATTTTTTATTACGGTTTGAGTGTTTATTGGTACTGGTTTTGCCCAACCAAATAAAAATCCACTTCCCATTCCTAAAACCATTGGTATGAAGTACATAAGTGCAGGAACTATTATAGTACCATACATATCTACATGTGATATAGGGTTTATACTTAGTCTTCCAGCATTTTTTGCAGTCATATCACCATATTTGTATGCTATGTAACCATGCATAATCTCATGACCTATGATGGCAATAGCAAGCGCTAAAACTGATGCAAATATAGTTAAAAGGCTAATAGAGTCCATAATCTTTTTTATCTTCCTCTTTTCTAATATTTACAGCTTCTTCTAAAAGTTTACCCTGTTCTAAATCTGTAGGTGTTTTACCAAGTCTATCCCATCTTATCTCAAAGTCATCACTCATAGAAAAGTAAATAAACCAAGGAGTTCCCTCAACTAAACCATAAGGAACACTTCCCCAAAATCTTGAATCATTTGAGTGGTCTCTGTTATCACCCATCATAAAATATTCACCTTTTGGAACACGAGCAGGTCCAAAAGTAAAAATTGCTAAAGGCATTCTGCCATCATTAATAATATGTTTATCATGATGTACCCCTTTATGGTCTTTCATATATGGATTTTTAACCCATAATGTATTTGCAATGGTTAAAATCATATCTTTAGGATAATTGTTTCTAATAAACTCGTTACCCTCATGTGGGTGGATATATAAGTCTTTATTTACAACCATAACTTCATCACCATCAATAGCTACACATCTTTTTACATAGTGTAGTTTTGTGTTATTGGGGTAGCGAAAGATTACTATATCTCCACGTTTAGGTTTATCACCATCAATTATATGACCATCAGTTCCGGGAATTATAGGTAGCTCTAAAAAAGGGATACGAGGAGTTGCTATGCCGTAAGCAAATTTTTTAGCAAATAGATGATCTCCAACAAGAAGTGAATCTTTCATAGAACCACTTGGAATTCTAAAGGCCTGTGCAACAAAAAATATAATTAATAGAACTATAAGTATAGTTCCTGGCCATGAATTTGAAAATTTGTATGCTTTATATAGTGAATTGAGTGCTTTTTTTTTCATTTAGTCTTTCTTTGATAATTTAGCAGATTTAAGTGTGTTTGCAAGTAACATAGAGATTGTCATTGGGCCAACCCCTCCTGGAACTGGCGTTATATATGAACATTTTGATGCAACATTTTCATAATCAACATCACCAACAAGTTTACCATTAGGTGCTCTATTTATACCAATATCAATGATAATAGCATCATCTTTTACCATATCTTCTTTGATCAGATTTATAACACCAACGCCAACTAAAATGATATCTGCTTTTAGTGTATGCTCTTTTAGATTTTTAGTATATATATGTGTGATCTCAACTGTTGCATCAGCATTTAGTAAAAGTGAAGCCATAGGTTTTCCAACTATATTCGATGCACCAACAACTACACAATTTTTACCTTTTAAGTCTATATTGTACTCTTTAAAAAGCTCCATAACACCAAGTGGAGTACATGGTACAAAACCATCAAGTCCTGTTGTAAGTCTTCCAACATTATATGGATGGAAACCATCAACATCTTTTGCTGGACTAACTAACTCTAAAAGTCTATTTGTGTTTATTTGTGGAGGAAGAGGAAGTTGAATAAGTATTCCATCTATGTTAGGATTGTCATTCATCATCGTAATAGTCTGCTCAATAGCATCTTGAGATATAGTTTCTGGCATCTCATGTGTTATAGAATAAAAACCTACACGATCACAAGCTTTTTTCTTCATATTTACATAAGCTTGAGATGCTTCATCATTTCCTACAAGAACAACTGCTAGTCCTGGAGTACGACCTGTTTGCTCTTTTAGAACCAAAACGTCACTTTTTACACTGTCTTCTATCTTTTTTGAAAGCTTTTTACCATCTAATATAATCAATTTACCCACCAACAATAAAATTTTCGATAATATAGCGTTAATTTAATAAAAGGGTGCTTTTGAAAGCTTTTTTGATATACATTTTAATTCTGTTTAACTATATACACGCTGAGTCATTTATAACTAATGAAGAATATTCTGCACAATTATATAAAAATCCGAGGGGAATCGGTTGTTATAAATGTCATGGAAAAATGGGCGAGGGTATGGATATTGCAAAATACAAACATAAAGGGGTAGATAAAGTTTTTAGAGCACCAAATATAAAAAATTTAAAATACAAAGATTTTGAAAAAGCTCTAAAAAAAAGAAATAAAGGGATGCCTAGATATTTTTTAACTGATCCTGAAATTAAAGCTTTATACTCTTATGTTCATCCTAGTATAAAAGAGGTAAAGTAGATGATATTTGATAATTTAGATGAGATACAAAAAACACTTGAAAACAAAGATATTGAAAAGTTAGAAGAGTATATTAGTTACACACCTAGAGTTCAAAATAGTTCAATACATTTTAAAACGGCATTGATGCTCTCAGCAAATAACTTAAAACATCTCAATAAACTTGACACAATAGAAAGTGATTGTGTGATGTTAAACTTAGAAGATGGGGTTGCTTTTGAAGATAAAGGTATAGCCTTAGTTTTGTGTGCAATATTTTTAAGTCGTTTTAGCTCTAAAAATAAAAAAATCATTGTTAGAGTTAATGCTCTTGATGAGGGTGGGTATGATGAGATAACATACTTAAATCAGTTTAAGCCAGATGCGATTAGAGTTCCGAAAATTAGAGATAAAAGTGAAGTTAAAAATGTTTTAGCTCTTTTAGATGAAAGTATAGATTTACATCTAAGTATAGAAACTAAGGAGTCTTACCTCCGTATGTCAGAGTTTAAAATTGATCAAAGAGTTACACACTTCTATCTTGGTATTTTAGATCTTCTAGCAGATATGAAACTTCCACAAAACATTATTAATACAAAAAACTATACATTTTTGACTATTTTAAGTAATTTCCTTTTAAATTCAAAATCTCTAGGAGTTGAACCTGTCTCTTTCGTTTTTCAAGATTATAAAAATGATAAATTATTTAAAGAGTTTTTAGAATTAGAAAAGTCATTGGGATATGAATCTAAAGCTTGTTTAAGCCCAACTCAGGTTATAGATACAAAAGAGGTTTTTGGCGTAAGTCAAGATGAAATAGATAAGGCAAATACTATAGTTAAGCTTTTTGAGATGCATAAAGATATGGGTATAACTGGTTTTAGTGATGATGAATTTGGGTTTATTGATGAACCTATATATAAAGGTGCTTTATCCTTGTTAAGTATAAGTAAAAGAAATATTAAATAATTTAATTAATATTTAAACAAAATTTTAGTAATATAACGAAATATTAATAAATAGGGATATCTATGTTTTGGAAACTATTTGATCAATTTACTACATCTAAATGGAACTATTGGGCTGGTTTTGTTTTTGATGGTATTTTTGTGTTTGTTTATGCTTATTATGCAACTACTTTAATTGGTTTTACACCAATCTCAGCAATAATAGCTTTTGTTATTGGCTTTTTTAGCTTTTCATTTGTTGAATATCTTTTTCATGCTTGGTTGTTCCATGGTACAATGAGAGTTTTTGTTAAAGGTCACGCAGGTCATCATGCAAATCCTTTTAAATATGATTCTTTACCATTTTTTACAGGAACTTTAATTGGTTGGATTGTTGCAAGTGGATTAGCATTAGTTATTAGCCCATCTTTAGCTTGGATAGGTGGTGCTGGTACACTTTTAGGTTATATAACTTACGGTTTAACTCATCATGCTATGCATAGAGTTAAAAATCCTAAAGGTTACTTTAAATATATGGTTGAACTTCATGATATTCACCATGCTAGACCAAAACTAAATCATGGTGTAACATCACCAGTTTGGGATATGATTTTTAAAACTTACACTAGACATTAAGCTTAAGCGCTTATATCTAGGTTTTTACCTACACCTGTAACTGCTGAACTTAAGTTTTGAGATTGTGCACTTGCACTATCAATGACTTTCATTATTGCATTTTCTTGAACTTCTTTAGCCTTGTCCATTACAAACATTTGAGCTTGTATTGGTGCTTGTGAACCTACTTCCATAATAATTTCCTTTTTAGTAATAAATAATAGTATAGCATTTAAAAGTAAACTTTATTAAATATAGTTTATAAGAAAGTTTTTTTAATATATTTTTAATAATTATTACAAAGTTGATTGACATGCACTCAACCCTTATGCTATAATAAGGTTCAATTTAAAAAATATTATATTTTATGAGGTAATTAAAGATGAGTAATAGTTTATATGAAACATTAGGCATTCAAAAAGGTGCTAGTGAAGTAGAGATAAAAAAAGCATATAGAAAGATGGCAAGACAGTACCATCCAGATATCAATAAAGAAAAAGAAGCAGAAGAGAAGTTTAAAGAGATTAATGCAGCTTATGAAGTTTTAAGTGATAAAGAGAAAAAAGCTCAGTATGACATGCATGGTGATTCTATGTTTGGTGGTCAAAACTTTCATGATTTCTCTAGAAGCCAAGGTGGAGCTAGTAATGTTGATTTAGATGATATATTAAAAAATATCTTTGGTCAAGGTGGCGGTGGTTTTGGCGGTGGCTTTGGTGGAGGAGGTTTCGGTGGTGGAGGCTTTGGCTCTCATCAACAACAAGTAAATCTTGATTTAGAAGCTAACGTAGTTATACCATTTAGTGTTGCTATTTTAGGTGGTAAACATGCTGTATCAATACAAGGCGATAGTTTTGATATAAAAATACCTGCTGGAATAAAATCTGGTGAAAAGATGAGAGTAAAGGGCAAGGGTAAGTCTATGGGTTCTCAAAGAGGTAACCTTATGTTAAACATTAAAGTTGCACCTAGTCCTGAGTATGAGCGTAATGGTGATGACTTAGTTAAGTACTTTGATGTAGGTTTAAAAGATGCTCTTTTTGGTGGTAAGGTTGCTATAGATACACTTGAAAAAGAGATAAATCTTAAAGTTCCTCAAAACACTAAAAACAATCAAAAGTTTCGTGTAAAAGGGATGGGTGTTATAAATAGAAAAACTAAAGAAAAAGGTGACCTATATTTAAAAGCAAATATTGTTTTACCTAATGTAGATGAGATGGATGATGAGCTTAAAGAGTTACTAGAAAAAAGATTATAAGGACTTAGTTATGCATACGTATGATGAACCAGTTTATTTAATTTCAATTGTTGCTAAAATATTAGAGATACACCCTCAAACTTTAAGACAGTATGAAAGAGAAAACCTTATAACTCCATCAAGAAGTAACGGACGCATAAGATTGTACTCTCAAAGAGATATCGATCGTATAAAAATGATACTTAGATTAACTAGAGAACTAGGTGTAAATCTTTCAGGAGTTGACATTATACTTAGAATGAAAGATAAAATGGAAGCGATGGAAGATGAGATATGTGACTTAAGAAGTGAGATAAGTACACTTAAAAATACAACTCATATACCAAGAGAAAAATCTCTTGTAACTAAAAAAAGTATCTATGAGATGATTATATTTGAGAACTAAGGATTCGTCCTGGTGCTCCACCACTTCCATTTTTAGTATGGCAAGAGTTACAGTTTTTTCTTGAACTGTTGTGTGTAAAACCACTTGTACTATTTACTACTTGATCATTTGCATTTAACACTTCTATTTTAAAATTTCCACTTGGAAGAGACTCTTTGTTTGCAAAGTTCCCGTAACCTTGAACAGCTTTTACTAATGTTTTATCTCCATTTGATTTAACAACTCTTATATAAAAAAACTTAGCAGCACTACTTGAACCAGATACAGAGTATATAGTTCCTGCAACACCTAAGGTTGTACCGTGACAATCTAAACATGCTCTACCTTGGTTGTGTGATGATCTATTTTTAGTTAGATGTATATCTTTAGGTTTATTTATTATGATTGTTAAGTCCATTTTTGAGATATTGTTAGATGTGTCACTTGCAATGATTTGTAGAGTAAAAGTGTTGTTTGATGGGGTGTTATCATCATAAAAATGTAAAGCTTTAAATGACAATAATGCTTCATTATCTATCTTAAACTTATCACTTCCCTCTATTGTGTAAGTTACATCAGAGTTGTCTGTTGCAGTGAAATTATCTATACTAATATTTCCTTGATCAATATTTATAGTGTCACTGCTTTTTGCAAAAACTGGTACACTTTCATCTTTTACACTAACATCTAACACCTCTATGTTTAGCTTTAGAGTTGATATGTTGGATGAAGTGTCTTTTGCTTCTATTGTTACTATATAGTTGTTTGACTTGCTTTGATTAAAACTTGGAGCTACATTAAAAGATAGTTGTGCATTTGAGTCTATCTCAAAGTTAGTATTATCTGTAGAGTAAGTTATATCTGAGTTATCACTAGCTTTAAATATACCTATAAACTTTTTGCCTTCATTTATTTTTATGTTTGTATTTGAAGTTAAAAAAGTTGGTTTTGATGCATCTACAGGTGTTGTGTTGCTTTGTATATTACTAGTATTGTTTGAGTCTTTTGCATTTTCTTTATCTGGCAAACTTGATTGACAAGCGCTAAAAGTTAGTGTTGACAATAAAATAAATGTGGTAAGTAGTGATCTCATTATTTTTTCCTTGATATAAGTAATTATTATATCAAGGCTAGATAATAAGAAACTTAAAATCTATCTATAGCATTTAAGTCTTCAAAAGCTTTTATAACACGATCTCTCATCCCCTCTTGTGATGCTCTTAACCATTTACGAGGATCGTAATATTTTTTATTTGGTTTATCTTCACCCTCTGGGTTTCCAAGTTGAGCTTGTAGGTAGTCACTATTTTTGTCAATGTACTTTTTACAACCTTCCCAAGTTGCCCATTGTGTGTCTGTGTCTATATTCATTTTTATAACACCGTAAGTTATAGCTTCTCTAATCTCTTCAAGAGTAGAACCACTTCCACCATGGAAAACAAAATCAACACTTTTAGCTTCTACATTGTACTTTTCGCTTATATACTTTTGAGAGTTATCTAAAATAACAGGAGTAAGTTCAACATTACCAGGCTTGTAAACACCATGAACATTACCAAAAGATGCAGCTATAGAAAATCTATTTGAAACCTCTTTTAGTTTTTCGTAAGCGTAAGCTACTTCCTCAGGTTGTGTATAGAGTAGGGCATTGTCAACATTTGTATTATCAACACCATCTTCTTCCCCACCAGTTACACCAAGTTCTATCTCTATAGACATACCAATTTTATCCATACGCTTTAGGTACTCAACACAAGTTCCTATGTTTTCCTCTAAAGGCTCTTCTGAGAGATCAAGCATATGTGAGCTAAAAAGTGGACAACCATGAGCTTTATAGTGAGCTTCACCAGCGTCAAGAAGAGCATCTATCCAAGGTAAAAGCTTTTTAGCAGCATGATCAGTATGTAATATAACAGGAACGCCGTACGCCTCTGCCATCATATGTGTATGTATAGCACCACTAATTGCACCAGCTATAGCAGACTTTTCATCTTTGTTACTTAGACCTTTACCAGCGTAGTAAGAAGCTCCACCATTAGAAAACTGAACAACAACTGGGGCTTTAACTTTTGCAGCAGCTTCCAAAACAGCATTTATAGAGTCTGTTCCAACAACATTTACAGCAGGAAGTGCAAAACCTTCCTCTTTAGCTATTGCATAAACTTTTTGAACATCATCTCCAAAAAGTACACCAGGTTTTACAGCATCTAAAATTTTCTTACTCATGAGGTATCCTCTAAATATTTTTTGAAATTATAGCCACATTGACATATATCAACAATAAAATTTTTGTTTTTTTTATAATACTACTCAAAATAAATAGATAAGGCACAATTATGGCAAGTATAAAAGGTTATTTAACACAAGATCACAGAGATATAGATGAGTTTTTTACAAACTTAGAAAACAAGGTAAATGAAGATATAGAAAATGCAAATGATGAGTTTGAAAAGTTTACTTTTGAGTTAGAAAAACATCTACAAATGGAAGAGAAAGTTATGTTTTTAGAGTTTGAACAAGCTACAGGTATGACACAAGGACCAACTCAAATGATGAGAATGGAGCATAATCAGATGAGAGAATTGATTCTAGTTATGAAAAATGCTATAGAAAACAAAGACAAACAAGCATTTTTTAGTGTTAGTGAAACTTTGATGATGTTGATGCAACAACACAATATGAAAGAGGAACAGATGCTTTACACTATGGCAGAGCAACACCTAGCACCTCAAAGTGATAGAATCTTAGATATGATGCAATCAATAGTAGTAGATAAGGCTTAAAAATTTGAATTTTCAAGGACTCTCACTAGATAGTGCACCACCAATAAGTGTACCTTTTAGATTTTTTTACACTATGCCTTTTATGGTTATGTTAGCTTCAATACTTCTTTTTTTTACATCTTATGTGTATTTAGGTTCAAGATATAATCCTGAAATTGTAGCTATAGTACATCTTTTTACCATAGGTGTTTTTGCTTTTGTGATGATGGGCGCACTTTCTCAAATGTTACCAGTTATTGCTGGGGTTAAAGTGTCTAACTCTTTAGGTATTGCACGAGTATCTCATAGTTTACTAGTAGTGGGTCTCCTTAGTTTTGTATATGGTTTTTATACTGATCAAGTAATATATAAAAGTTTAGCTCTTTATAGTTTGAGTTCTGGTTTTGCGGTACTTATATTTTCTTACTTAAAAGCTATCTTGGGTGTTGAGTTTAAAACACCAACAACAAAGGCTATAAGGGTCTCTTTATATATTAGTATCTTAGCTTTATTGCTTGGTGCTCACCTACTAAACTCAAACATCAACTTAAATATCTCAGCTTCACATCTAATTTTAGTAGATACTCACGCTTTTTTAGCTATATTTGGTTTTGTTTTTGTTTTAATAGTTGGTGTAAGTTATCAGGTTTTACCTATGTTCTATGTTGCACCATCTTTTTCTAAAAAGTTTTCAAAATCTTATGTTTTACTTTTTCTTTTTGGCTTAATATTGTACTTGGGTAGTAGTTTTAGCACATCTTTTAGTTTTGAGATAATCGCAAAACTATACTTAAGTGTGTTGTTTTACTTTTACGCATACGCACTTTATAAAAAGTTTAAAGATAGAAAAAGAAAGATTAATGATGTTAGTGTTTACTACTGGTATATCGCTATAGCCTCTTTTTTTGTAGGCATAAGTTTATGGTTTTTAAACTCTTTTTTTGAACTATCGTTTTATATAGCTTTAGTGATGGGTTTAGGTTTTATCTTTAGTGTAGTTTTAGCGATGTTACATAAAATCATCCCATTTTTAATGTGGTTTCATCTAAACTCTAGTGGTTACATGATGATACCTATGATGAACGACTACCTAAGTATTAAGATATCTAAAATAGTACAAATCACTTTTGTTGCAAGTGTAATGCTTTTTTTACTTTTTGATATAGATTATATTTTTGTAAAACTTGGCGCAGTATCTCTTTTTATATCTATGTTACTTTTAGAGATAAATATGATTTTAGCCATAAAAAAATATATAAACATAAGAAAAAAAGAGCCAGACTTTGTGATGCCAAAAGCATAAAAATATAATAAATTTCTCTAGCGTCCAAAAACTCCCACTTCCATAATCACTCAGGAGGTGGGACTTCAGTCCCGCTTTAAAACAACTCTAACGCACTTGCGAGGCTGAAGCCTCACTTCCAAAAAGAAAACTACATAGGAAACAAAACTTCACTCTCATCCAACTCTCAAACCCCTAAAACAACATCCAAAGCATCTTTATAACTTATATCATTATTCTTCAACCCCATCATCTTCTTAAACTGCTTAGGCTTCCTCTTTTCTAACCGAGTAAAACGATTATCATCCTTACCCTCAAACTGAACCCCAAATGCACAATAAGCACAACCAGTCCTTTTTTCACCCTTAACTATTGTATTATCTATAAGAACATCATCATATATCTTAGAGTACTCTA
>WFNF01000095.1 GCA_015488775.1 Helicobacteraceae bacterium | reverse complement strand
TGGCTCCGGATGCTGGATTCGAACCAGCGACCAAGTGATTAACAGTCACCTACTCTACCGCTGAGCTAATCCGGAATCTTAAAAATAAATGGTGTCAAGAGGGGGACTTGAACCCCCGACCCCCGGCTTATGAGACCAGTGCTCTAACCAGCTGAGCTACCGTGACATACTTTTAAGAGGGTGGAATTATAGCGACTAGTACCTTTAAGTTTTCTTTAGTGGGTTTAATTCTTTATAAAAAAGAATTAAACCCAGTTTTTTATCTTTTTAGACCAAAATGTTCAAGTGCTTCAAGTTCATCAGTATCTAAGCTTTCATAAACAAAATCTTCATCATTTTCTAATTTATCTTTTATAAAGTTTACACAGTACTCTTTTACTTTAACTCTAGCAGTGTCTATATCATGTATAAAGCCTAAACCACTAAACTGGTATGGTTCCTTTTGTTCTATACATAAAAGCACACCATCAACCTTATCTTCAAGTACATCAACCATATCTCTATAGTTTACAGCAAAGTCTGTCGCGTACCAGCCGTAATCTTCAAGTATTTCATCTGAAAACTCAGCTATACCATCTCCTGTTGAGTCATCATAAGATGCGTTAGCTACATTAAAAGATAATATATCTTGCCACGCCGCACCTGATTTTATTAAAGTTCTTTTCTCATCTTGTACTACTTTATATGTATGACCTAAAAGTGTTTCTATGGTCATGGGTTTAGGCATACTTAACGCACTTGGCGCTGGTGGTGTAGCTTTTCCAATATATATGTAGATATTTGTAGGTGTTATGTCGTAAACAACTTCACCATCTATAGTTATACCAAACTCTTTGTTTGATGAAACTGCTTTTTTTAGATCTTCAGTTTTTGCAACTATTATTTCATTAAATAGATTAAATTTTTTCAATTTATATCCCTAATATTGATTTTTTGGCATTTTAGCTTATTGTGTGCAAATAAAAATAAAAGAAAAAGATTAATCTTTTATTTTATAACTCCACTCCCTTTGTTATTTGTACTATGAAAGATTATTGCATTATATTTTTTTGCATAAAACATCATAAGTAGTCTTTGCACACTGTGCTCTATAGATGGGTCAAACCATGCATTGTTGGAGTTTGCAATGATGTATTTTGGATGTTTTTCATATATCTCACTACAAGTAGTTTCGTAACATATTGCATTTGTAAACTCTACACCTTTTAGTTTATATGATGTAGGCTCTTTTGCTGTAACAAAGTCTGATGTTGAGTTGAAAAAGGTTTTATTTACCCAATCTCTTAGAACTTTTGGAAGTGGTACATACTCACCAAAAGGTACTAAAATCATCTTTTTAGCTATTTTTACATTGCCATTTTCTAGTATATAGTTCACATTGTAGTGTTTATTATCTTCAGAATATAAAGCACCAGCTACTATACCGATTTTATAAGATAGTTTTTTAAGTTCCTCTAAAATCATAGGGTGGTGGTTTAAGTAAAGTGGAAAAGTAGATTCAGGTAAAACTACTATGTCATAATTTTCATCTATAGCTTTTTGTATTTCTCTTAAGTTCATAGATATAATTGGATTTAAGTTTTTTCTTTTCCACTTGTCTTTTTGCAATATATCTGTTTGAACTGTTTTGATTTTTAAGTTTGGTAACTCTTTTACTTGATCAGTAAAATCAATTGCAAATATTAAAAGTAGAGCAGGTAAGACAAATAATCTTTTATCGTTTTTAAACACAAAAAATGAGCTAAGTGCTAAAGATACTAAAATTAAAGTATATTGGTACTTCTGTATACCAAAAAAAGAGTTTATAAAAGGTAACTCCATAGTTAGCCAATTATAATCAAAAGGTTCAAAAAAGCTTAAAGCAAAGAGGACAAAGGCTCTATAAAAAACATTTTTACTAATCAGTAAAGGGGAAAAAAATATAAGGTAAATAAAACCAAAACCTATAGCCACTGGTAGTTTCATGTACATTACATTTTGATACTCAAAACTGTAACCTATCCAGTAAAACCAAAAAAGTCCAACTAAGTACCCAGCTAAAAGTATAGCTCTATTGTTGAGATTTATAAACATAAAAAAGGCTATAAGTGCAAAAATTGAGTTTAGTATTTTGAAAGAAAATCCGTAATGGAAAGCATATATAAAAAAGCTAAAAGTAAAAGCTGTAATAAAAGCTTTAAGCAAATCATTTTTTAAATCTGTTTTTGAACTAAGATAGTTAAGTATGTTTTTCATACTTGTAGAGTATACAAATAATGCTTTTATTTATCTAATTGTTGATATAATTCGCAAAATTTATTAAAAGGTTTCTAAACATGGAGATGATTTCTCAACTTTTACCATTCGTATT
Organism: Helicobacteraceae bacterium; assembly: GCA_015488775.1. Taxonomy (GTDB): domain Bacteria; phylum Campylobacterota; class Campylobacteria; order Campylobacterales; family Sulfurimonadaceae; genus WFNF01. Next base: position 45,464 of record WFNF01000095.1, on the reverse strand, counting down.
TCTAATTGCAATTATGTATTTTGTGATTATAAGACCACAACAACAACAAGCTAAAAAACTTAAAGAGATGATAAATACTCTTAAAAAAGGTGATAAAATCGTAACTAGTGGTGGCTTTTTTGCTGAAGTAAAAAAAGTTGAAGATGAGTTCGTTTCTATATCTTTAAACTCTGATACTGTAGTTAAAATAACTAAAGATGCTATTGCAAGAAAGCAAGAGGACGATGCTTAATTATAGATTAGTACTTTTCACTTTAGCTATAGTTTTTGGAGTCTTTTTTTCTGCTCCATCACTACTACAAAGTGAAAAAGGTGCAAAAATAAACTTAGGTCTTGATCTTCAAGGTGGACTTCACATGTTGCTTGGTGTAAAGAGTGAAGAGGCAATAAAGTCTAAGTTTAAGTCAGTGGCTGCGTCATTAAAACATTTTACAGATAAAAATGATATCTTACTTGATTATATTACTGTAAATGCTGATTCTATAAGTTTTGAGATTTTGGATATGGATGATGCTTCACCTATAGTTAAGATGCTTAAAAATGTCGATGGTTTGGTGGTTAAACAAGATAAAGAAAGTTTTTTACTTACTTTAACTCCTAAAGATATTATTAAAACTAAAAAAGATTCTATTAAACAAGCTATAGAAACTATCAGAAATAGACTTGATCAGTTTGGTTTGGCTGAACCAACTGTTGCTGCTCAAGGTGAAGATAAAATTTTAGTTGAACTTCCTGGTATAAAAACTCTTGAAGATGAGAGAAGAGCTAGAGAGCTTATTTCAAGAGCAGCGAAGTTAGAACTTATGAGTGTTGATGAAAAAAGAAAAGACCGTGTTTATAAGATGGATTCTTCTGAAGCTAGAAAGTATGGGGATATTATTTTAGATGATGCTAAAGAAAATGGCATTAAGTATCTTTTACATGAAATCACTATTTTAGATGGAAATATGCTTACAAATGCACATGTAGGTTTTGATAGAAATAACCGTCCTGTAATCAATTTTACTTTAAACTCTGAGGGTGCATCTATATTTGGTGACTTTACTGGTGCTAATGTTGGAAATCATCTTGCTATTGTTCTTGATGGTAAGGTTTACTCTGCTCCGGTTATAAATGAGCGTATTGGCGGAGGTAGTGGGCAGATATCTGGGGATTACACAGTTCTTGAAGCACAAGATTTAGCTATTGCTTTAAGATCTGGCGCACTAGCTGCTCCTATATATTTGATGGAAAAAAGAAGTGTTGGACCTAGCCTTGGTGCAGATAGTATTAAAGCCTCTATGATAGCTTTGATTTTAGGTTTTCTTTTAGTAATTATTTTTATGATTGTGTATTACAAGATGGCTGGTATTATTGCAAATATTGCTTTAGTTGCTAACTTGTTTATTATTTTAGCTGTTATGTCACTTTTTGGAGCGACGCTTACTCTGCCTGGTATGGCTGGTATAGTTCTAACTGTTGGTATGGCTGTTGATGCTAATGTTATTATCTCTGAGCGTATAAGAGAGTTACTTTATGAGGGTAAATCTTTACATAAAGCTATAGAAGATGGTTACTCTAATGCAATGCGCGCGATTATAGATGCTAACATTACTACTTTAATTGCTGCTGTTGTGCTTTATGCTTATGGTACTGGTGCGATTAAAGGTTTTGCTATAACTATAACTATTGGTATTTTAGCTTCTATGCTTACAGCTATACTTGGTACTCATGGTATTTATCAAGCTTTAGAATCACGAATAAATAAAGCAAAAAATCTAAACCTTTGGTTTGGAATCTCAACAAAAGGGATGAAATAATGGAATTTTTTAAATACACTGTCCCTTATAAATTTATGGAAAAGTCTAAATTTGCTATATTATTGTCTATATCAATAGTTTTATTGTCTTATGCACTTTTAAGTGTTAAAGGTTTAAATTATGGTGTTGATTTTGCCGGTGGAACTATAGTTCAAGTTAAGTATACTAAAGATGCTCCTCTTGATCAGATTAGAAAACTAACAAATGATAATGCACTTTTTAAAAATGCTTCTATATCTGAATTTGGCTCACCTCAAGAGATAATAATAAAAGTTAAAACTTCAACTGGGGATGTTACAAATGATATCTCTGATGTTGCTAGCAAACTTTTAGCTCCAACTGGAGACTTTGAGATTAGACGTGTTGACGTTGTTGGTCCTAAGGTTGGTAATGAGTTAAGAGAAAAAGGTTTAATGGCTCTGCTTCTATCTGTTTTAGGTATCTTAATCTATGTTGCATTTAGATTTGAATGGAGATTTGCTGTTGCTTCTATATTTGCTTTAGTTCATGATGTTAGTATAGCACTTGGGATGATTTCACTTTTTAGTGTAGAGGTTAATCTTGATATTTTAGCAGCACTTCTTACTATACTTGGTTATTCACTTAACGATACTATTATTGTTTTTGATAGAATTAGAGAGGGTGTCACTGGGTCTAAAGAGAGTAATCTATCTTATGTTATTGATGAGTCTGTTACTAGAACTCTATCTCGTACAACTCTTACTTCATTAACTACATTTTTAGTTGTACTTACTCTTTTCTTCTTTGGTGGAGAGATAATACACGGTTTTGCATTTACGCTTTTAGTTGGTGTTGTTGTTGGTACATACTCATCTATTTTTGTTGCTTCACCTATTTTGCTTTGGTTTGGTTTTGATATTACAAACTATAGAGGTAAATTGGCTGACAAAAAGATGCGCGAAGTAGAAAAAGAAAAGATGCGTGCACAATTTGAACAAGGTACCATTTAATTATAATTGAATCTTGAAATTTACTCACAATTGTGGGTAAATTTTAAAAGACAAAATCTAAGATAATGATGTTTATTTTAGATTTTTACTTTTAAGGAGTTAATTATGGATTGGGGAAAAGTTATATATGTTTTTTTCTCGCTAATGTCTTTGACATCTACTGCGGGATTTATTTATGATCACTCAACTATAGCGCTTTTTGTTGCTGCAAGTTTAAACCTTGTATCTACAATTTTAAAAATTGGTGTTAGAAACCTACTTGCAGCTGAGCTTTTAGCTAGTTCACTTGTAGCAGACCTACACCTTATACCAGCTTTCATTTACTTACAAGTATCTGGAAACCTAGAGTTTACTGTAGCCTTAGCTATAGGTGCACTTTTAGCTAATCTGTTTTCAGTTGGCTTAGTGTTTATAGAAAGCTCAAAAACTAGAGAACAATATTAGGATAAAAAGTGGAATATAAATCACAAGAGATAGAGAAAAAATGGCAAACTTTTTGGGCAGATAATGATAGTTTTGAGCCTAGCGAAGATTTTACTAAAGAAAAAAAATATATTTTAAGTATGTTCCCTTTTCCAAGTGGACGTTTACATATGGGTCATGTTAGAAACTACTCTATAAGTGATGCTTTTGCAAGGTACCATAGACAACTTGGACGTAATGTTTTACATCCGATTGGGTTTGATAGTTTTGGTATGCCAGCAGAAAATGCAGCTATAAAAAACGGTTCTCACCCAAAGGGTTGGACTTATGACAATATAGATTATATGAAAAAAGAGTTTAAATCTTTAGGTTTTTCTTTTTCTACAAAGCGTGAGTTAGCAACTAGTGATGAACTTTACACTAAGTTTGAACAAGGCTTTATGATAGATATGTACAATAAAGGTCTTTTATATAGAGAAAAAGGGCTTTTAAACTGGTGTCCACATGATGAAACTGTTTTGGCAAATGAGCAAGTTATAGATGGTTGTTGTTGGAGATGTGACACACCTATAGTTAAAAAAGATATGAATCAATACTATTTTAAAATCACTCAGTACGCTGATGAACTTTTAAAAGATCTTGATCAGTTAAAAGATGGTTGGCCATCTCAAGTTTTAACTATGCAAGAGAACTGGATAGGCAAATCTAATGGTTTAGCATTTGATCTTTTCTTTGATGATGAGAGTAAAAAGCTACTAAACTCAAAATTTGAATCTTTTGATGTTTTTACAACTAGACCAGATACCATTTATGGTGTTTCATACACCGCGCTAGCACCTGAACATGAGATAGTTAACTATATGATTGAGCATAAACTTTTAAGTGATGAAACTATAAGTGAAATAAATAAGATGAAAAACACTTCATCTATAGATAGACAAAAAGAGAAAGCTGGTTTGTCTTTAGGCTTAAATGTTATTCATCCACTTACAAAAAAACTTGTACCTGTTTGGATAGCAAACTTCGTTTTAATGGATTATGGTAGTGGGGCGGTTATGGCTGTTCCTGCTCATGATGATAGAGATTATGATTTTGCAAAAAAGTATGATTTAGAGATAAATGAGGTTATAAAACCAAAAGTTGGAGAGCATGATTTTTCTAAAAGTGCTTTTACAGAAGTAGGGGAGTTGATAAACTCTGAAGAGTTTAATGGTCTAAACTCTAAAAAGTCTCAATACAACATAATCAAGATGTTTGAAGAGAAAAACTTTGGGAAAAAGACTACAAATTATAAGTTAAAAGATTGGGGAGTTTCTCGTCAACGTTACTGGGGTGCACCAATACCATTTATACATTGTGATGATTGTGGTTTGGTTATGGAGAAAAAAGAGAACCTTCCTATAGCCTTACCTGATGATGTTGAGATTAATGGTGAGGGTTCACCTCTTGAAAATCATCCAACTTGGAAACATTGTAAATGTCCTACATGTGGTAAAGATGCCTTAAGAGAAACAGATACTATGGATACTTTTGTTGAGTCATCTTGGTACTTTTTAAGATTTTGTGCATCACCTTCAAACTGGGAAGATGAAGCTTTTTCTAAAGAGCAAATCAAGTACTGGATGGGTGTAGATAACTATATTGGTGGGATTGAACATGCCATATTACACCTTCTTTATGCTAGATTTTTTACTAAAGTTTTTAGAGATTTAGGTTATATAGAGTTTGATGAACCTTTTGAGAACTTACTTACCCAAGGTATGGTTTTAAAAGATGGCGCTAAGATGTCAAAATCTAAGGGTAATACTGTAGATCCAGATGAGATTATTGAAAAGTTTGGAGCAGATACTGCGAGATTGTTTATACTATTTGCTGCACCGCCAACACAAGAGTTAGAGTGGAATGATTCAGCAGTTGAGGGCTCTTATAGATTTTTAAAACGTTTAGCCTCTTTTAGTGATAAAGCTTATAAAACAGATACTATTCCTAAGATAGATCATAGTAGTTTAAATAAAAGTGAAAAACTGGCTAGAAAAAAAGTTTATGAAGCTTTAAAACGTTCAAATGAAGTTTTTGAAACACGCCATACTTTTAACACACTTATAGCAGGTGTTATGGAGGCTATGAACTCTTTAAATGAGCAAGACAACTCTGATGTTAGCACAGAAGCTTTATGGATTATTACATCTATTTTAGAGCCTATTGTTCCACATATTTGTTGGGAGATATCTGATCAACTATTTAATCGTAAAAACTTAGATAAACAAGTGATACTTGAAGAAGTTTTTGTTGTTGATGAGCTTACTTTAGGTGTGAGTGTTAATGGTAAAAATAGAGCAAGTATTGAGGTTAGTGCAAGTGCCTCAAAAGATGAGATTATTGCTACTGCTAAAGATGCTATAAGTAAATGGCTTGATGGTAAAGAGATAGTTAAAGAGATTCTTGTTCCTAAAAAGCTTGTTAACATAGTTATAAAAGGCTAGTATTGAGATTTATAGTATCTTTGATCAGTGTTTTACTATTTGTAAGCTCTTGTGGGTATAGACCAAGTAGTGAGTCAGCCTCAAATGTGATGGGCAATAAAGTAAGTACTCAAGTTCTTATATCTTCAACTGAGCCTGAAAACACTGTAATCATTAAAGATGCTATAGATCAAGCCGTTATAACAAAATTTAGAAGTTCTTTAGTACATAGACGTTACTCAGATACACATCTAAAAATTGTTATGAACTCTATATCTTTCTCCCCTTTGCAATATGATGTTAACGGCTATGTTGTAACTTATAGAACTATTATCACTTTACAAATACTTAGAGAGTCTAAAAATAGCTCTAAAACCTATAGAGCTAAGGGTACTTACGACTTTGCAATTGAACCTGGTGCAACACAAATATCTGATCAATCTAGATTTGAAGCTATAAAGTTTAGCTCTATTAAAGCTATAGAGAGTTTTATTGCTCAAGTCAGTGCTGAGGGATTAATTTCCAAAGATTAATTTTTTTACTATAATTATGTTACTATAAGTTAAAAATAAGAGAATTTATTATGTCAAATTATATTAGTGATGGAAAAAAGATTTTAGGTGTTGAGTATGACTTTGTGCCTATGGTTAATGATAGTTTAGACTCTATGTTGATAATGTCTACTAACCTACGCTCTGCGGATGAGTTTGGTGTTTTTATGCTTGATAGTGATGGTAGTATAACTGTTTATGTTTTAGATGAAATTTTTATTGTTGGAAAGTCAGATGGTTTTCATAACTTGATTGAAGCTATAGAAGCTTGGAATAATGAAGAGATATAAAGAGCCTAAGCTCTTTAATCTTTAAAGGCCTAAAGACCTTCGAATGGATTAGTTATAACAGCTTTTCTAGTTACTGTGTATGGTATAAGTGCAGCAGCACGTGAACGTTTGATTGCAATTGTAATCATATCTTGGTGACGTTTACAGTTACCAGTTAAACGGCGAGGCATAATTTTATATCTCTCAGAAAGTGAGAACTTTAAAGTACCTGTATCTTTGTAATCTATAAAATCAACTTTTGATTCACAGTATTTACAATATCTTTTTTTATATTTTCTTTTTTCAGCCATAATTTTTCCTTTATGTATTTACTAAAATGGTATTTCATCTTCATCTATATCAATCTCAGGTATATTGTTCTGAGGCATCTCTTTTTTAGGTGCTTGATATTGACGTTGCTGTTGTTGTTCAGGTTGTTGATAACCTTGAGCAGGCGCATTATAGTTATTGTTTTGACTTGGTGCATTGTATGATTGTTGTTGCTGATTATTACTATTGTAATTATTGTTTCCAGTACTTGCTGGAGCATTATAATTACTAGAATTATCAGGAGCATTGTATGAACCTTGAGCTTGATTTTGATTTTGGTTGTTATTGTATGAACCACCATTACCTCCACCATTTGCTGCAGAATCTGCTCTACTATCTAACATTTGCATAGTTTCAACTATAACTGTATGTTTAGATCTTTTTTGGCCGTTTTGGTCAACCCATTGTTCAAAGTTAAGTCTTCCATCAACTAAGATTTTTGAGCCTTTTCTAAGATACTGATTCGCAACTTCGCCACTACGTCCAAAAAAAGTGATGTCAACAAACATTACTTCCTCTTTTTTTTCACCATTACTAGTGTATTTACGAGACGTAGCTATAGCAGATGATGCAATTGCAGTTCCACTTTGAGCATATTTCAACTCAATATCACGTGTTAAATTTCCAACTAAAACGACTTTATTATACATCTAAATGTCCTTAAGAAGTTGCTTCTTCTGTTTTGTCTGCAACTGGTGCAGCTACTGTTTCAGCTTCAACTTTTGCTTCAACTTTTGCCTCAGCTTCAACTTTTGCCTCAGCTACTGCCGCAGCTGCTGCAATTTTTTTGTTAGCTTTTGCAACTAAGTCATTGAAAGCTTTGATTTCTCTGTTTGAATCATATTTGATAGTTACATATCTAAGTAACTCTTCATTTATTTTAAAACGTCTTTCAACTTCAGCTATTGAAGATGGCTCCATTGTGTAATACATAACATAGATGTAACCACGAGCATTTTTTTCAATTTGGTATGCAAGTTTCTTGATACCTTTATCTTCACGTGCAACTATTGTAGCACCGTTTGATGTAAGAACTTCTTCTATAGAAGCTAACTGAGCTTTTAGCTCTTCTTCTGTTAATGTAGGTTTAACAATTACTAAGTTTTCGTAATGTCTCATAGAGTATTATCTCCCTTTGGTATTAGTCCCTCTTGGTTCGGTAGTTTAAAGTAACAAACTAAGTCATATGTCAAATTTTGACACAAAGAGAAAGGAACTCGAAATAATACTATTTTGTAACTTAGTACTCACTTATTGTAAGAATTTAACTTGGAATATATACTAATAAAGCTTGTTTTAAGTAAATAATTTTGATAAATTTTAAAATTTGATAAATTGTTGCTTAATCTTATGCTATAATGTCAACTGCATTTAGAATATTTATATTTTAGTATGTTTGATATTATTATGACGGATAAGCACATGACGTACGGAGAATACTGGGTAGCAATTAAATTGTCAATGAAAATGATTGACGGACAATGGATTGTTGAAAAACCTTTAAATACAATTCCAAAGCAGATGAACAAAAAAGATGCATCTGATTACTATAATAACAAAATTAGAGAATTTTGGGATTCACAAGGTTTGATAGCACCATTAGATGAAATTTTCGCTGATGAAGAGTACTTAGCAAATCTTTAAATAGAATTTGCTTTTAAAATCAGTTCTAAAAACTTAGCTGATTTATCTACATTTGAGCTTTTTAGCTCTAATTCACCCCTAACCAACAACTTTATAAGCCTATGATATTTTTTAGTATCAATCTTACTAGATTGCCTAGCTTTTTGTTCCTCGACAAATTTTGGTAGAGGGTAACCTAAAATATCTTTTGATGAAACAAATCCATTTATTTTTATATATATATTAAATAGATATAGTTGTGCCACATGACTTGTAAAAGCAGTAAATAATCTAATCTCATCTGCTCCACTTTCTAGTAATAACTTTAATTGTGGAATAAAATCTTTTTTTTCTAAAATTAAATCAAATAAATCCTCCATTGAAATCTCTTTAGTACCATATATAAGTTCATCTATATCGCTGATTTCAATATTTTTATCCAAAATTTCTAATTTACTTAACTCGTTAAAACTAAGTGCTAAATCATAATTATTTATCTCAAGAAGATGGGAGATACTTTGTTGATTCATTTTAAGTGAACGTTTTTGAACCTCGTTTAAAATCATATTTTTAGCTTCATTTTGATTTGGATTGAAAAATCTTACAAATAGAGTGTGAGTATCTTTTTTTGAGTTAAAAGCTGAATAAGTTGAGGCTTTATAATCACTACCAGTATAACAATAAATAAATCTATGATCAGGATTTTTTTTACAAAGATCTATTAATGTTACTAAGTCTGGTTTAGAGATTTTTTTTTCTGTTTTTATAATTAGTAGGTTTGAACCACCAAAAAGTGAACCTTGAGATAGATGGGCTTTTGCACTTTGCAAAGAGTACTCACTTTGGTATAAACTCATTAAATTTACACCTTGATTTATAAATATTTTAGAGTAATACTCTATGAGGAAAGTTGATTCTCCAAAAAGTATAATTGCATTTTGTGTTAATTTTCTTGAATTTAATAAATTATCAAACTCCTTTTTATACATCAAGTATCTCCACTACCTCTGCTTTAATTTTTGCATTTAAGATGTTTGAAGAGATGATTTTTATCTTAACATCACTAAAAAGTGTCAAATCAAACTTTGATGTTAGCTCAACTCTTGCTCCAATTATAGTATCTCTTATCTCTGCGCTTAAATCCTCTGTAGATAAAACTTTAGCTACAAACTCTTGATCAATGTTGTTTCTTGCCCATCTTGCAAACTTACGTCTTTTAAACTCATTTTCTATTTTATCAACTTCACGCTCATTTTCTGAGATTTTAGATGTAAGGTATTCAATATTTCTTAAAACATAGGCATTTTCATCTTTATCATTTTTAGCTTTTAAAATTCTGTGAACAATTAGGTCTGAATATCTTCTAATTGGTGAAGTAAAATGTGTATATCTCTCAAAACCAAGTCCAAAATGGCCACGGTTATGAGGCATATATCTAGCTTGCATTTGTGATTGGATGATTAATGTATCAACATCTTCACTTAAATCTTTTTCATCTGCTAGTTTTTGAATAAACTTTATAGTTTCACCCAAAGTCTCTTGTTGCTCAACTATAATCCCAATACCAGCTAACTCATTATAAAGATTTTGAAGTTTTGTTTGTGATGGCATCTCATGAACTCTAAAAACTCCAAACTCAAACATTGAAGCAGCTGCTTTGTTTGCTAAAAGCATACAATCTTCTACTAAAGCATGTGATGGCGTTTCATCTGCTAGAGAGGTTTCAAGTATTTCCGAGTTTTCATCTAGTTTAATCTCTAAATCTTTTGATCTAAAATCAAAACCTTTTTTAAGTCTTTTAATTTTTAAGTCATCTGTTAAAATCTTTAGTTTATGTAAAGAGTTAAATATTCTTTTTTCATCTTCATTTTTAGGTTTCAAAGTGTTTTCAAAGATTTTATCAACTTCATCATAGTTAAAACGTCTTTTTGAGTGTATGAGTGCTTCAAAAAGTTCTAAGTTTTCTATCTCATTTTTAGTGTCTAGCTTAAGTTTAAAAACAAAAGCACGTCTATCTATATGGGCTTGCAGTGAACATAGTGTTTCACTAAGTTGTCTTGGTAGCATAGGGATAGAATGAGTTGGAAAATATACTGTAAAACACCTATAAATAGCTTCATTGTCTATAGCACCAAAGCTATCTACATAAGATGATACATCAGCTATAGCAACATACAAAGTATGATTTTTATGATCAAAGTAAATTGCATCATCATAATCTTTTGCAGTAACTGGATCAATAGTAACAAAGTCTAAATCTCTTAAGTCAACTCTATCTTTTGTATTAACATCCTCTTGTTTAAAAGATGTTGCTATATCTAAGACATCTTGATCAAAGGTAGTATGTCTGTTGTATATAGCAAGTAATATCTTTTCATCAACATGTGGATCTTCAATATTACCTAGAAATTCAACAATTTTAAAACTTTGATTATCTAGTTTAAAGATATCATTTTCATTTGATGAAAAAGAGTTATCAATCTCTATACTGACTGGATGTGATGTTTTAAAATCACTATAAGTTAAATTACCATCCACTTTTTTAAGATAAACTATAGAGTAACTCTGTTCACTTCCAAGTACTATTTCAACTTTAGCCTTAGCTGGACCTCTAGCATTTAGAAGTCTTTTAACTAAAACTATATCTCCAACTACTGCCTCATTCAAGTCAAAAAGTGGTATTTGTAAATCTCTGGTATTGTCTTGATATAGATGAACATACGCCATCTCTTTTCCAATAGAGTTTATAGTTCCAAGACGATATTTTGAATTTATTTTATATATATCATCTTTGAAGTTTATATAGTTTTTATGAAATTCTAAAAAATCTAGCTCCTCTTGTGAAGCGTCCACGGCGTAAAGACCGTGAGTTAGTTTTAACACAAGTGTTTTTAAGCTAGTAATGTTTCACTCGCTTTTAGAAAAGATGGCATATCTAAATTATATTTTTCAACTAATGCAGTTGCTTCATCAATACTTTCTTGTGTAGCAACACCTGTAATAGGTATGATTACTCTAACCACATTTAGCACACTTGCAGCTTCTATATCTTTTTCCATTGCATTTTCTGGATCCATACAGTGAGCAATAGTATCTACTAATTCACTCTCAAATCTCCAATGATCAAATACTTTTGCACTAACTTCTGGTGTATCGCTACCACACATCTCTTTTTCTAACTCTTCAGTGTTAACCCCATCTTGAAGTTTACTTTTAAATTCACCTGCTTTACCCTCAGACTCAAGGCATTGTGCAATTAACACTTTCCCAATCTCAACTAAAAATGCTGCTGGAGAAAGAATACCAAGTAATCTTGGATTTTTCTTTATATACCAAGATGTCATAAAAGCATGTTGATTTTTAGAAAGTGCAGAAAATTGTTCATTACTCATATTGTAAGGAGATAAATTTAATGCAAAACTTTTTTTAACTATACTTGCTAGGGCAAAACCTCTAACTGTACCCATACCAAACAAAGATACAGCTTGTGATATGGCATTTATCTCTCTTGAAAAACCATAAAGAGGTGAGTTAGCAGCTTTTAAAATATCAGCAGTTAAAAGAGGATCTTTTTCTAAAATTTTAACCATATCATTAAAAGTTGAGTTGGGATCTTGATATACAGCTTCAATTTGCATTGCTGATTCTGGTAAAGGTGGAAGTTGTTTTATTTTACTTAAAATATTCTCTTGCATTTAGTACTCCAAATTATAATATCTTTATTCTAATAGAACTTATTTGAATTTAAGCTAAAATATTAGTTTAATAGTGATATATAAGATTGATAAATCACAGCAGTTAACATTCCAGATGTTACACCAGCCATAATATCATCGCCTACAACTGCGTATGAGCCTTTTGCCTCTCTAGCAATTCTACCTATGATAGATGGCTTTTTTATATTAAAAAATATATAAAAAACTAAAGACATCAGTGCTTGTATTAAAAAAGCATTAGAGATGTTAAAAAGTTGATCAGCTTGTAATGGTATAGCAGGAGCTATACTTAGTGCTATAAAAATACCAATTAACTTATCTATTACAATTCTGTCGTCATTGTAATTATTTTCTTTTGCATATATATCTATCTGTTTTATAGTTATTATACTTATTAAAATTGCCAACATTATTAATGTTTGACTTCCAAAATACATTAAAATAGGTAGTGCGATTAAAAATGATATTACACTTGATATAATTGCTGGATATTTAGGAGATAATCCGCTATATCCAAGAGTTAAAAAAAACCATCTAATTTTCAAATTATCTCCTTATGATAATGATGTTGTTTGGTAGAGCTTCATTAGCTCAATATAAAAGTCTTTTTCACTATGTTGTTCTAATAAACCAGTTACAGGCATAATGTCATAGTACAGTTTTTCTAAGTTTTTAAATCTATCTGGAAATAATTCAGATAGTATAATAGCTGCAATCTCTTTTCTAATTAAAACAGCTGGAGGTAGTAGACCGATTTTTAATAATTCCAAAATGGAATCTGAATGGTATGATATATGGTGATGCTGACCATGTGGACAAGTTGATGTTGAAACTAAAGTTTTACAAACATTACAATACACATATTCATTTGTTACCTCTATATCTATATTTATACCTATTAGTTTATCTAGTATAGATTTATTGTTAGCATTTGTGTCGTAATGCATCCCAACACCAGCATGATTTTGTCCAATTGTAAGTTTATCACACCCAAAGTTTTTAGCAACAATTGCATCTAGTAAAACCTCATTATATCCAGCAAATATATAAGAATTTTCTAAAGGTATAATGATAACTCTATTTGTAGGCAAAAAGTTTTCTACAAAATAATTTAAAGTTTTATATCTCAAATTAAAGTTCAAATCATTTGCATTATAAGGTTTAAGTAAAAAAATAACAACTAAGTCTGTTTTATCTAATGACTGTCTTACTATACGTTCATGCGCTCTATGAAGTGGATTTGCAGCCATCATAAAAGCAGTAGTATGTTTAGCACCAATTCTTTTTTGAGCATCTTTAATAAGATTTATTTTATCTTTTGTTTTGTCATTAAATAGTTCAAACTCACCACAAACGGCAATCTTTCCAACTCTATTAAAAGTTTCTTGAACTCCTGGTTGAGAAAAATCATCAGTACCGTATATCTGTCTAATCCGTTCTCTTGGATTTATTTCAAAAGTTTCTTCTATGATAAGATAACCTATGATTTCATTATTATGGCTAATTAAGTCTAGTTTTTCACCTTTTTTAGAAAATGATAAAACATCATGATTTTGCTCACCAGCAGGTGCTAAAATAAAAGGAAATGGAAAGGTTTTACCATCAATTACGGAGTTTTCTAAAACTTCTACAGTTTGAGACCTATTCATAAGTGATGTAACAGGGTAAAGTAAGTTTGCTTTTAAAAGACCAAGTGCCGAGATAGCTTCTTGATCAATATAAAGAGATTTATTTTTTCTTAACGATTCCATACTTTTTTCTTTTTTCCCATAAGCTTTTTCTTGAGATACCAAGTTTTTTAGAAAGCTCAGTATCTGGGAATTTATGTTGATAGTTTAGTACAATATACTTAACATAATCCTCAATTGGAAGAATTTCACCATGATCTAACATGTTTGAGTCACTTTTAATCTCTATAACTTCATATATACAATCTTCAATTCTATCTGTACTTGACATGATACACTCACGTCCATCAACAGCTTCAACAACAGCCATTCTGTCTGACTTTTTAAGAGTTTGGAAATCTGTTAGATATATCACATTAGATGAGCTAATAGAAGCTATCTCTTGTAAAAATTTAGGTGCAGCTAGAGATACAAACTGTAAAGTTTTATTTTGAGATGAAGCGTAAGCAAAAGCATAGGCATCAGCGTATTTTTGATAAGTTGTAGATATAAATACTGGTTTATCTATCTTAGTGGTTGGTTTTGCAATATTTAAAGCATCAAAAGTATGGTTTAAGTACTTCTCATAAGCAACGTTTTGCTTTTTAAGTCTTTCATAGTCTTGATAATGCTCAATCTTTCTGATCAACTCTTCTATCATGAATGGTTTAAGTATATAGTCTTTTGCACCAGCTTGAAGTGGTTTGGAAACTGTATCATTAGAGATATATGAAACCATAAGTATGATTACTGATTTTTTATATTCTTCAATAACAGGATAAATATCTTGTCCATTTATGCCAGTAGATAGTAAAACAACATCAAAGTTATCTTTTTTCAAAGCCTCTTTAGTTGATGAACACATGTCACAAACGTGACCTAATTCTGTAAGTTTTGATGCTATACTTTGCGCAAGATAAATTTCATTTTCTAAGATTAATATTTTCATAGTTTTGTCCAGTCTATATATGTTAAATTAGTGTTTGCCATAACAGCTACACCCTCTTTTCTTCCAACAAAACCAAGTTTTTCAGTTGTTGTTGCTTTCACATTTACTCTATGTTTTTTAAGACCTAGAGCTGAGGCAATATTTGCTTTCATTGCATCTTTATAATTCATAAGTTTTGGTGTCTCAGCTATGATAGTAATATCACAATTGATTATTTTAAATCCATAACTTGTAATCATATTGAAAGCACGCTCTAATAAAATCATAGAGTCAATACCCTCATAAGCATTATCAGTATCGGGGAATAGTGTTCCTATATCACCTAGAGATGCAGCACCTAATATTGAGTCAATTAGTGCATGAATCGCAACATCGCCATCGCTATGTGCCTTAAATCCAAAATCACTTTTAATCTCAATTCCACAAAGATACATTATTTTATTTTTTTCAAATTGATGTACATCAAAACCATTGCCACATAAAGTAACACTTGATGGTTTTTCAAGACACTTCAATAAGTTCAAATCACTTGGATAAGTAATCTTTGATGCTAGCTCTTCACCCTCAATAAAAAAGCGTTTAAAGCCTGAATCAAGCATAGCTGAAGATTCATCTGTAAACTCTTTATCTGTTTTTAGAGCCTCTTTTATAGATGCACTTAGAGAGAGTTGAGGAGTTTGAACTCTTTTATATTCATCTCTACTTACTGTGATGTTATTGTGTACCAAGGTATCACTTACTTTTATTGTAGGTACAATTACATCAGCTTTATCTTTGTTATCAATTAGCCTTTGAATTAGCTCTTTTGATATACATGCTCTTGCCACATCTGTAACCATCACATACTCAGTATCAACGTGGTTTAAAGCATTTAGTAAAGATTTTTGCCTAGTGCTTGAGCCCTCAACTATAGTAAAATCACTATAATTTTTCATATATTCAACTTCATCTGCGTGAGATGTAATAATAACTTTAGAAAAATATCCAAAGCTATTGAGTTGATTGGTAACATATGACCACAATGGTTGCTCATTAATTCTAAGCCATTGTTTTTTTACACCCGAATTAAAACGGGTGGAGTTGCCTGCGCTAAGGACGATTAAGGTTAAATCAGACAAAAATTATCCTGTTTTGAAAAAAATGTTACGAAATTATACATAAAAAAGCTTTTTTTTATCTTGTTGTTGTAAAATTACACCTTAATTTTGTTTATTATTATATATAGTATGTAGATTTTATTTTTTAAAGAAAATTTAAATTTTTTAAATTGTTTTATTAACTATAGTGATATAAAGTCATTATGACTATATTTCGCTTATCAGAATTCAAACTTAGGAAAAACTATGAGAACAGCTTGGGTTGAAAAACGCAAAGAGGATAAAGTTAGAACTCAGATGCATTATGCCAAAAAGGGCATTATTACTGAAGAGATGGAATATGTAGCTAAGATTGAAAATCTTGATGTTGAACTTGTAAGAAGTGAAATAGCAAGAGGACGTTTAATCATCCCAGCAAATGTTAACCATGTAAACTTAGAGCCAATGGCAATAGGTATAGCTTCAACTTGTAAGATTAATGCAAATATTGGTTCATCTGCAATTGCTAGTGATGTTGAAGGTGAGATTGAGAAGATACAAGTTTCTCAACATTATAAAGCAGATACTGCAATGGATTTATCTACTGGTGGTGACCTTGATGATATTAGAGAAAATGTAATAAATAACTCTAAAATCCCTATAGGAACAGTGCCTATTTATCAAATTTTACATGATGTAAATAATAAGATAGAAGATTTAAGTATTGAAGTTATGCTTGATGTGTTAGAGCGTCAAGCTAAACAAGGTGTATCTTACTTCACAATACATGCAGGTTTCTTACTAGAGACAATGCCAAAGATAGCTAAAAGAAAGATGGGAATTGTTTCTCGTGGTGGCTCTTTAATGGCTGCATGGATGATGCATTACCATAAAGAAAACCCATTTTATAGTGCTTTTGATGATATCTTAGATATCTGTGCAAAATATGATGTATCTTTATCTTTAGGCGATTCTCTTCGTCCTGGTTGTCTTGCTGATGCTAGTGATGATGCTCAACTTGGTGAGCTTAAAGTTCTAGGTGAGTTAACTCTTAGAGCTTGGGAAAAAGATGTTCAAGTTATGATTGAGGGTCCAGGTCATGTTCCTTTAAATCAAATAGAGCGTAATATGAAGATACAAAGAGAACTTTGTCATGAAGCACCTTTTTATATCTTAGGGCCATTAGTTACAGATATCGCTGCTGGTTATGATCATATATCATCTGCTATTGGCGCTGCTGTTGGTGGTTGGCATGGTGCTTCGATGTTATGTTATGTAACACCAAAAGAGCATTTAGGTCTTCCTAACGCTGATGATGTTCGTGAGGGAATTATTGCATATAAAATTGCAGCTCACGCAGCAGATATTGCCCGTGGACGTAAGGGTGCTAGAGATGTTGATGACGAGATGAGTGATGCTCGTTATAGTTTCGATTGGGAAAAACAATTTGAACTAGCACTTGATGGTGAAAGAGCAAGAGAATATCATGATGAAACTCTTCCTCAAGATGTATTTAAAGAAGCAGAATTTTGTTCTATGTGTGGACCAAAGTTTTGTTCTTATAAGATATCTCAAGATATTATGGATAATCCAGAAGCGATAGCACAAATTGCAGAAGATGCAAAAGCTAACGCATAAATAAATAAATAAAAAAGGAAATTTATATGACAGAACAAATTGTTAAAGATGCTTTAGGCACAGTTACTTACCCAGGATTTACAAAAGATATTGTAACTTTTGGTTTTGTAAAAGATATTAAAATAGATGGAACTAATGTTGAAGTTAATGTTGATATTAGCTCATCTGCACCTGAAGTTGCTCAACAAATTAAAGATGATGCGACTATGGCACTTGGACGTGTTGGTGTAACTGGATGTAAGGTAAACGTACTTGCCCCTAAAATGCCAAAAGAGAGTTCATCTAAGGGTAAAAATATTGCTCCAGATGTTAAAAACTTTATTATGATCAGTTCAGGTAAGGGTGGGGTTGGTAAATCAACTACATCTGTAAACCTTGCTATTGCTCTTGCTCAACAAGGGAAAAAAGTTGGTCTTTTAGATGCAGATATCTATGGTCCAAATATTCCACGTATGATGGGTGTTCAAGATGTAAAACCTCAAGTTGAGGGAAATAAAGTTGAACCAATTAGAGCTTATGGTGTTTCTATGATGTCTATGGGTTCATTAATGGAACAAGGTCAGTCTTTAATCTGGCGTGGTTCTATGATTATGAAAGCAATTGAGCAATTTTTAAGAGACATTAAGTGGGGAGATTTAGACTGTTTAGTTATAGATATGCCTCCTGGAACTGGTGATGCTCAACTTACTTTAGCTCAAAGTGTACCTGTAACTGTTGGTGTAACTGTAACTACTCCACAAATGGTATCTTTAGATGATTCGAGACGTTCACTAGATATGTTTAAAAAGTTAAACATCCCTATAGCTGGTATAGTTGAAAATATGTCAGGATTTATTGCTCCAGATACTGGTGTAGAGTACGATATTTTTGGTAAGGGAACTACTCAACCTATGGCTGATGAGTTTGATACTAAAATTATAGCTGAAATTCCAATTGAGCCATCTATTAGAACAGGTGGAGATGAGGGTAAACCAATCACTTTTGTTAATCCAACTTCTGAGTCTGCTAAGCGTTACTTTGCAGCAGCTGAGTCTATTTGGAATCAAATTGAGAAAATCAATGAAGAGGGTGGAGTTGATAATAATGCAATTCAACCAACAACTCCAGCTGGTGTAAGTGCATGTTCAACTGGTGCAGCTGCAAAGCCTGCACCACAAGAAGCTAGTTCTGGTTCATGTGGAACAGGATGTGGTTGTCACTAAGTAATTTTTACTCTCTTTTGAGAGTAAATCTTTTATATTTACTCTATCATATGTAGCATCTCTATTGCTTCTATAACTCCATTGTCTGCTGCTTTTTCAAACCACTCTATAGCTTTATCTTCATCTTTATCTTGATAATCTGTTCCCTCATAATATATCCAGCCTATAATCAACATAGCATCTGCATCATTATTTTTCGCACAGATTTTATACCATTTTAGAGCATTATCCTCTTTAGAATTAATTAATAAAGCATTTTTATAAGCAGTAGCAAGTAAAAAAGCTGAATCATTTGAGCCATTTATAGCCTCTTTTTTAAGTTGTTTTACTAATTCTACTTTATCTTTTAGCGTATTGTCTTCATAGTACTTTAATCCTAACTCTAGGTTTGATGTTGCAGCATAGAGACTAAGGCTTAAAAGTAAAATAAAGATTTTATTCATAATGGTAATGGTAAATAAAGTTAGTAGTTAGTAAGGCTTGAGACATTGAAAAAGGGTCTTCTTGATCAACTCCCATATACATTGCACCAAACTCTATTTTATATTTTTTATTAAACGCATATGTTAAATATGTGTCAATCTCATAAGATGATAAACTTTTATTTTCTATCTCCTCTTTATATGATGTATAACCACCTAAAACTTCAAATCTGAATTTTCTATTTGCTTTTATGTACCTTGTGTATATATTTTTTGCATTTGGTCTATCAACTTGATTGGATAGATAAAATTGACCAAACATAAATGAGCCTAGTTGTAACATTGCAATTAAGCCGTTTTCACCTGTGTAAGAACCACCTAATTCAAAAAAGTTGTTTTTATAAAGATACTCACCACTTAAGGTATAAAAGCTTTCATCTAAGTTATATACTGCGTCTTGTAATGCGCTTGAATAAGTTGCTGCAAAGTTAAATCCAACTTTCTCGAATGCCAAGTAACCATGAGTTCCTACAATATTTCTAAGATTTGGCATAATATAGTCATATAAACTAAACTCTATAATATCTGAGTTATAACTTCCAATAGCTCCATAAAAGTTAAGCTCCTCATTAACGTGTTGAAAATCTACATAGTAATTGTATTGTAAATCTGTATAGTTTTCTAAGTAAAAAACTCTAAAACTTAAATCATCTTCATCACCAATCATAGCTATTGCACCATCTATGCTTCCACTTAACCAATCATATTTAACATCCATCCTACCAGCATTGAAAGTAAAAAAATCATTATCATAGTTAAAACTTATTTCTGTAAAAATAGCTTTATTAATCTCATCTGAACTTAGTTTTAGTCTTAAGTAAGAGGGAACTTGATACTTTTGCTCACCAAATACATAATTTGTTTTACCACCTAACGATAAGTAAAAGTCATCTAAAAAGATATAATCAACTAGAGTATTATTGTACCAAGATGAAAAACCACTTTTATCTGATGGTTGATTTATATTATCACTTTTTCCAACTCTGTACTCACCCTCACTGTGTAGGTATGAATAAAAGTCAAACTCTACCTCATTAGCAAGTAATAAAGCTGGTAAAAGTAATAATAAAAATTTCACTATTTTCTTCTCCAAATGGAACTTCTAGACATACTTTTAGGCTCAAAGTTGTCTTCCATATTTTTATTATAGTTTTCCATATTGTCTTCATCTTTTGGCTGATTGTTACTATTGTTATCTTTATTGTGTTTTATATTATCATCATCATTTTTCATTTGGGTGTTTTTTAGTTTTTTTGCAAACTCTATTCTAATCTCTTGGGGGCTTTTTCCTTTATCTTTCATCTGCTTAAAATATTGTTTAAATTTATCATCTCTATTTTTAATATCCATATGCTCAAATTCACGCTTATACTCATGATAAACCTCTATTGCTTTTGTGGCTTTTACTTGTTGAGTATATGTTTGCATCAGTTTTGCTCTTTCTTGATGCACAAAACGGTTGTTGTGAGATGATCTTGATGCTCTATGTCTGTCAAGCTTTTTATTGCTATACTTAAATTGTTGTTTAAATGTTTTTAAAGTATTTGTTCTTTGAGCATCTCTTAAAGAACTCATATTTAGTGCAAAAAGCGAACTAGAGGTAAAAAGGCTAACAATAATAAGTGTAAATATTAAATTTTTCATACTTTTATCTTAGCCTAGTTTAATTTACTTAAAGTGTAGAGAGATCTAAAATGAACTCGCTACCATTTTCATTTGAGTTTATATCTATATCAATATTATACCTATTACAAATTGTAGATACAATAAATAAGCCTAAACCTAAAGAGTTTTTTTCTTTATTGTCACTGTAATATTTATCAAATATTAACTCTGGATTTTTTATGCCATCTCCAGAATCTTTAATACTTAAAATTTTATCTTTTAAGTTTATATGTACATCAGAATGTGAATATTTTATGGCATTTGATACTATGTTTTGCAATACCCTATATATAGCTTTTTTATCTGCATTGATTTTTGTTTTTTGACCTTTATATATAATTTTAATATTATATGAGTTTGAATTAAATATTTTTAGTGCGTCTTTTATTAGGATATCTAAATCAAAATTTTCATTTGTAAGTGACATTGTGTGTGATCTGATGCTATAAAGTAATTGTTCTTGTAAATCTTCAATTTTTGTTATCGAGTCTAAAACTCTAAAAGATTTTATTTGTAATTTTTCATCTTCAAGCTTTTTATTAATAGATGATGTGTTTAACTTAATAACACTTAATGGTGTATTTATATCATGAATTATAGAATTGATAAAGTTATCCATAAGATTTATAGATTCTCTAACTGGTTTAAGTGATGCTCTTGCTAAAAAGTAGGCAAATATACCAAAAACAATAAAACTAAGAAAAAATGCAAAAGTTAACTCCTTGTAAACTTTATCTATATTAACAGTTTTAATAAGTTTTATTTTTGAACAATCTTTGTTTGTTAATCTTTTACATTCAGCTTGTTTTAGTCTGTTTTTTAACATGTTTTTACTAGCTTCTCTATTGTACTCTTTTGTATAATATAAAGATGATAAAGTAGTAAAAAGTGCAATATAACCAATAAAAAAGATTAACATAAGTCTTTTTATAGCTCTTTTTTCATAAGGCTTTAAAGCGATAACCAACTCCTCTAATATTTTCTATAATACCAACCCCATCAATATATTTCTTTAATTTTTTAATATAAACTCTGAATGTTGCTATGCTTATAGTTTCATCTTGATATAGTTGATCAATAATATCAAAAGTTTCAATTACATTGTCTTTATTCCTGATCAACAAATGTAATATCTCAAACTCTTTTTTTGCTAAAATAATCTCATTATTATTTACAATTATTGTGTAGTTATTTGGGTTTATCGCTAGTTTACTTGATATAATCTCATCAGTTATTTTAGGGAGTTTTGCTTCAATACGAATAAGAAGTTCATCAAAATCAAAAGGTTTTTTAACATAATCGTTAGCACCAACTTCAAAACCTTTTTTAATATCATCTATCTCATTTTTAGATGTTAAAAATATTGTTGGGGTTGTGTCACCACTTTGTCTTAACTCTTTTAAAAGTTCAAAACCACTAATCCCTGGTACATTCACATCAAACAAATAAAGGTCAAATTTTTGAGAGTAGCTAAAGTCTATAGCTTTATCAGAATTAAAAGCTGAGATGACATCATAGTTATTGTCTTCTAGCTCCTCTTTAACAGTGAGGTTTAAATTTTTATCATCTTCTAATAGTAATATTTTCATTTGACAATTATAATAGATTTATATTTAAAAAAAGGTGCTATTATTAAGCTATATAGATGATTTATAATTTGTGAATTATGGGATGTTTATGATTATAAATTTTAAATTTAAATTTATAATTTAATATTATTAAGAAAAATATGCTATAATTTTGCCGAAATATTTAAGATAGGAGCTATAATGGCACTTTTAGAAGACATAAAAGAGGTAGTTGTTGAACAACTAAGCGTTAGCGCAGATGAAGTTAAAGAAGATTCAAAATTCGTAGAAGATTTAGGTGCTGATAGCCTTGATGTTGTTGAATTAGTTATGGCTCTTGAAGAGAAATTCGATATCGAAATTCCTGATGATGAAGCTGAGAAAATTCAAACTGTTAAAGATGTTTTAGATTACGTTGAAGCTAAAGCTTAATTATTAAGGCTTATGCCTTGATAATATGTTTATTATAGATTTTATGATTGAAGTTTATAATAAATATATTTGTACGGAGTGTTTATGAGAAGAGTAGTAGTAACTGGTTTAGGTATGATAAATTCTGTTGGTAATGACAAAGAGAGTGCATTTCAAGCTATTTTAGATGGAAAATGTGGAATTGATAAGATTACAATCTTTGATACTGAAGCATATTCAGTAAAAATTGCAGGTGAAGTTAAAGACTTTGACCCAACAACTGTTATGGCTCCAAAAGAGGTTAAAAAAGCAGATAGATTTATTCATTTAGGTCTTAAAGCTGCTCAAGAAGCTATGGCTGATGCTAATATCTCTGAAGCTGATCACAATCCTGAAAGATTTGGTATAAGTGCAGCAAGTGGTATTGGTGGTCTTCCTGCTATAGAGAAAAACTCTATAATTATTGAAAATCGTGGTCCTAGACGTATATCTCCTTTCTTTATACCATCTGCTTTAGTAAATATGCTTGGTGGATTTGTAACTATAGCACATAACCTACAAGGTCCAAACCTTTCAAGTGTTACTGCTTGTGCTGCTGGTACTCATGGTGTATCTGAAGCTTGTAAAACAATTATGTTAGATGGTGCTGATCGTATGTTGGTTGTTGCCGCTGAGTCTGCTATAACTGGAGCTGGTGTTGGTGGTTTTGCTGCAATGAAAGCTCTTTCAACAAATAATGATGATCCTCAACATTCATCTCGTCCTTTTGATGCTAATCGTGATGGTTTTGTTATGGGTGAGGGTGCTGGAGCTTTAGTTTTAGAAGAGTATGAAACTGCCATGGCTCGTGGTGCAACAATATATGGTGAGATTATAGGTTTTGGTGAGAGTGGTGACGCTAGTCACATCACTTCACCTTCGTTAGAGGGTCCACTTCGTGCTATGAAAGCTGCATATAAAATGGCAGGTGAGCCAAAAGTTGATTATATAAATGCTCATGGAACTTCAACACCTGTTAACGATAAAAATGAGACAAAAGCTGTAAAAATACTTTTTGGTGAGGGTAATGTACCTGCAATGAGTTCAATTAAGGGTCATATTGGTCATTGTCTTGGCGCAGCTGGTGGTATTGAAGCTGTTGTTTGTTTAATGGCTATGAGAGATGGTGTTTTACCTCCAACTATTAATTATACTACTCCTGATGAAAATTGTGATTTAGACTATATAACTGATGGTGCAAGAAAAGCAGAAGTTAATGTTACTATGAGTAACTCTTTTGGTTTTGGTGGAACTAACGGCGTTCTAATATTTAAAAAAATATAAAGGAGTCTCTTGGCTACTTATCTAGATTTTGAACAAAAAATAAAACAAATTCAAGAAGATATCATAACTGCTGAGGTTCGTCATGACTCAGCAGCCGCTGAAATTCTTAAAAAAGAGCTGGATAAAGAAGTTTCTAAAACTTATAAAAATCTTTCAGCTTATCAACAACTTCAACTTGCACGTCATCAAGATAGACCATATGCACTAGATTATATTAATCTTCTTTTAGAAGATAAGTATGAGATACATGGTGATCGCCATTTTAGAGATGATGAGGCAATAGTTTGTTATATGGGTTATATCGCTGGTGAGCGTGTAATGGTTATTGGTGAGCAAAAAGGACGTGGCACTAAAAATAAGTTAAAACGCAACTTTGGTATGCCAAATCCTGAGGGTTATAGAAAAGCTTTAAGAGCTGCTAAGTTAGCTGAAAAGTTTAACCTACCTCTTCTTATGCTTATTGACACTCCGGGTGCTTACCCTGGTCTTGGTGCAGAAGAGAGAAATCAATCTGAGGCTATTGCAAGAAACTTACTTGAACTATCTCAACTTAACACTCAAAGTGTTTCAGTTGTTATAGGTGAGGGTGGTTCAGGTGGAGCTTTAGCCATTGGTGTTGCAGATAAGCTTGTAATGATGAGATACTCAGTTTTTTCAGTTATCTCACCTGAGGGTTGTTCTGCAATTTTATGGAACGATCCTACAAAAGTAGAGTCTGCGACAAATGCACTTAAAATAACTTCTCAAGATTTAATTAAACTAGATCTTATAGATGATATTATTGATGAACCTCTTATTGGGGCTCATAGAGATAAAGAAGGTGCTGCTAAAGCTATAGGCGACTACTTTTTAAGTGCTATAAGAGAGCTAAGAGAACTTAGTGATGAAGAGCGTTTAGAAAAAAGATATAAAAGACTTACAGGTGTAGGCGCTTACGCCGAATAAGACCTAGTGTAACTTTACCCTTATTCCCATGTTTTATGTGGGAATACATATATAAACATAAATCACAAAACAATAAATATTTTCTTCTTTTTATCTAGTTCCCAAGCTTTAGTTTGGGAATTCATATAAATATGCTGTAGTAAATTAACTGTAATATTCATTGCCAATGTGACATTGGGATCGAGAGCAAGACAACAGATTTTTTATTAAACTTCTTTTAGAGGATCAAACTTAGGTCTTTTTTTCATCTTTGAGTGTTTTGAATGTCTTATAAGGTCTTCTACTGTCTTAAGATGAGGAGGAATCTCTTTATATATAAGTTTAAATAGTTCTGCTGTTGTTATAGCATCACTTAAAGCTCTGTGATGACTAGCATCTTTGTATAGGTTTAAAAACTCATTTAGATAAGATAAACCGTAACGGTAAGATGTTATAAACCTTTGTGCTAAATCAATGCTACATATACCTCTATTTCTTAAACCATACAATCCAACTTGTTTTAGCGAAGCATCTATATAGTTATAATCAAATTTTATATCGTGAGCTATAAATATATCATCACCTAAAAAAAGTAAAAACTTTTTTAATACATCTTCAAGTTTAGGAGCATCTTTTGTATCCTCAACCCATATACCAGTAATCTCTGAGATTTGTTTTCTAATTTGTGTACATTTAACAAAAGATTCAAAGGTATCTATAATCTTTCCATCTTTCACTTTAACAGCGCCAATCTCAATAATTTGATGATTTTCAGGTTTAGAACCATTTGTTTCAATATCTACTACACAAAAAGTTGCTTCTTTGATTGGCATACTCTCTGTCTCATAATAAAATTTATTGTGTTTTGAGATTATGTTTAATCCACAAGAGCGTAAAACCTCAAGTTGAGTATCCGTTTCTAAATCAAAGTAAGAATCAAACTGGTTTTTTGTTGCACCATTTGTACTAAGTAGGTGGTTTAGTTTATGTTCAAATTTCATATATTTTTAGCTTTATCTATAAATTTTTTGACTTTTGTGGTGTCTTTTTTCCCTTTGGATATTTCTAATGAACTTGAAGCATCAACACCATAAAATCCATACCCGTTCAATTCATCTAAATTTTCTACACTTAATCCACCAGCCAAAATAGTTTTAGAATTATCTCTGTTTTGAAACCACTCTAAATTTAGCCTTTTACCCTCTCCACCATATGACTCAACATAGGCATCAATTAGGTAGTAGTTATTTGAACTTAAAGAGTCTAATTGCTCTTTGTTTTCACATCTAATAACTTTTATATAAGAAACATTTAGTTGATCAGTAAAACTATCATCAACTTCAAAATGTAGTTGTGCTAAAGTACAAGACGATTCTCTCATAATTTCATTGATTTGTGTAGGGGTATGATTAACAAAAAGTGCAGTTTTTTCTATAAATGGTGGTAGTTTTTTTATAATTTTACGTGCATCACTAGGTGAAATATATCTAGGTGACTTTTCATAAAAAACAAAACCTAATGCATCAGCATTAAGACTACTAAGCGCATCTTCAAGGTTAGTTATACCACAAACTTTTACTTTTGCCATTATGCTTTCAAAGTCTCTATAGCAGTTTTGATATCTTTATGTTTATAAACATAAGAGCCAGCAACAACAACATCAACACCTGCATCTTTAAGTAGTTCTATGTTTTGATCACTTACACCACCATCTATCTCTATTAAACAATTTGGATTTATCTTATCTCTTAAAACTTTTAATCTTTTAACTTTTTCAACAACTTCTGGTATAAACTTTTGTCCACCAAAACCTGGATTAACACTCATAATTAAAACCATATCAAGATTGCTTAGTAGGTACTCAACAGATGAGGCAGGTGTATGTGGATTAAGAACAACGCCAGCTTTTATATCTAACGATTTTATATACTGAACAAGTCTGTGAGGATTTTTCTCCTCCTCTAAATGAAAAGTTATGTACCCAGGTTTAAGTGGTGCAAACAGATCTACAAAAAAAGTGTTGTTTTCAACCATAAGATGTATATCTAATGGTTTTGTTGCAACTTTAGCTATTGCACTTACAACTACAGGCCCTATAGTAAGGTTTGGAACAAAATGACCATCCATAACATCTACATGAACTAAGTCACAACCATTATCACAAATCTTTTTTACATCATTTGCTAGATTACCAAAATCAGCAGATAAAATACTAGGTGCTACAAGCATACACAACCTTTACCCAATTTAATAGGGTTAATTTTTTTGTATTTTACCTAAATAGTTATTAAAAATAATAGCAAAAAAATTGCTACATATTTTTTTAACCTTTTATTGGATATAATCGCAAAATAAAAATCAAGTAGGAGATATTATGGAACTTAAAGTCGCACGTACTGAACATAATGCAAAACCAAAAAAAATTAAATTAGAAAAAATTGACGAAATAGTTGCAAAAGAAAAATCTGCAATAATGTATTTTGATGCTGAAAACTCACATAAAGATCTTTTATTTCTTCAAGAACATTTTGAAGAGATGGGTAAAAGTTTTTATATGAGAGAAGTTAAATATGGTCTAAGTGATGATGAATATATGTACGAAGTTCACGTACTGTAGGTAGATTATGGCAAAAAAACTTTACATAGAAACTCTTGGTTGTGCAATGAATGTTAGAGATAGTGAACATATGATTGCAGAGCTAAATGAGAAAGAAGATTATGAGTTAACTGATGACTCTACACAAGCAGATTTGATACTTATCAATACATGTTCTGTTAGAGAAAAACCTGTACATAAACTTTTTTCAGAACTAGGTGCTTTTAATAAAAAGAGAAAAGATGGCTCTAAAATTGGTGTTACTGGTTGTACAGCCTCACATCTTGGTAAAGATATTATTAAAAGAGCTCCTTATGTAAATTTTGTTCTTGGTGCAAGAAATGTTAGTAAAATTGCTGAGGTTTTGCATAAAGATAAAGCAGTTGAAATAGATATAAATTATGATGAATCTGATTTTGCTTTTAAAGATTTTAGAAGTTCACCATATAAAGCTTTTGTAAATATCTCAATTGGCTGTGATAAAGCATGTACTTTTTGTATAGTGCCTAAAACACGTGGAGATGAGATATCTATACCAAGTGACTTGATTGTTGCTGAGATACAAAAAAGTGTTGACGCGGGCGCTAAAGAGGCATTTTTACTTGGTCAAAATGTAAATAATTATGGTAGAAGATTTTCAGGTGAACATGACAAAGTAAACTTTACAGAACTTTTAAGAAGAGTAAGTGCTATTGATGGTTTAGAGCGTATTAGATTTACATCTCCTCACCCTTTTCATATGGATGATGAGTTTATTGAAGAGTTTGCATCAAACCCAAAAATATGTAAATCTATGCACATGCCTCTTCAATCTGGATCAACTAAAATCTTAAAAGATATGAAAAGGGGTTACTCAAAAGAGTGGTTTTTAAATCGTATAGAAAAGTTAAGATCTGAAGTTCCAAATGTTACTATCTCTACAGATGTTATTGTAGCCTTTCCTGGTGAGAGTGATGAAGATTTTGAAGATACATTAGATGTTATGAAAAAGTCTAAGTTTGAACAAGTGTTCTCTTTTAAATATTCTCCACGTCCACTAACTGAAGCTGAAAATTTTACTAACGTAGTTGATGCTCAAATTGGTTCAGATAGACTTGCTCATCTTCAAGGTATGCAAAATGATATATTAGATGATATTACTAAAAATTATTTTGGTAAAGTTTTTGAAGTTTATTTTGAAGAATTAAGAGATAATGGTTTTGTTGCAGGTCGTAGCGATAACAATATCTTAGTAAAAGTAAAAGGTAGTGAAGAGCTACTTGGCAAAATTAAAAAAGTTAAAATAACTAAGGTAGCAAGACTTTCTCAAATTGGTGAACTTCTTGACTAAAAAATTAAGGCGTTTCCTCGCTTTACTTTTTATCCCTTTTTTGGGTTCTATACTTATCCGTCTAATCTACCTAACAAATAAAAAAGTTTTTGATATAAGTGATGACACTCCACAAGATGGCGTAATTTTTGCTTTTTGGCATAGTGATCTTTTGATGATGCCTTATTTGTATTATCAGTTTAGAAAAACTCCAAATGCTAGTGTTGTTATATCTGATCACTTTGATGGCAAAATAATTGCAAAAGTTATGAGTTATTTTAAACTTGGCGTTGTTCATGGATCATCCAATAAAAATGCAGCTAAGGTTCTTCTGAGCGCTTTAAAATCTTTAAAAGATGGTAAAGATATTGGTATAACTCCAGATGGGCCTCGTGGACCTAGATATGAAGTTAGTAAGGGTGTAATTGCCCTTGCACAAAAAAGAGATGCTAAAGTTGTTGTTTTTTCCTTGAATCCTACAAAGTTTTGGCAACTTAACTCTTGGGATAAATTTGTTATTCCAAAACCTTTTGGTAAACTATATTTTAGAGCTTCCTCTCCAATAGATTTAAGTGGTATAAGTTTAGATGAAGCTACTTTAAAAGTTAAAAGTGAGTTGATGAGATATGCTAACTAAATTCTTTTTTACATTTTTTGCTACTTTTATAATATCTATAATGCTAGCGTATTTTTTTATGAGTACGACTTATGAAAAATCTTTAGAGGCTAAGTATTATTATACTATTGGTGATTATGATAGATCTTATGAACTCTCAGTTGAGAGTTTTAAATTAGATAAATATAATAAGATGGCTTACACATTGATGGCTCAATCAAAAATATCTATAGATTATGTAAAGTATATTGATCAAGCAAAAGATTTTATGCTTACTGTTGATCAGATATCTAAAAATGCAAGTATAGAAAAAAGAGATAAGGTTAGAATGAAAATGATGAGTGAAATTGTTATTGGCTCATATAAAAAATTATCTCCAAGTGTTATGATTGATGATAATTTAAAGAAAGATGCAAGTTTTTATTTTAACGAATTTACTAAGTTACATGAAAAACTTGAAAAATATGATTAACCTTGATGAACTTAGATTAGACTTTTTAGATTATCTTGAGCAAAGTAGAGGTTACTCATCTTTAAGTGTAAAAACTTATAATGAAGCTTTAACTCAGATGCTAAAAGAGTGCTCTTTGGTGGAAGAAAATGGTAAAAACATCTTAGAACTTATGCCTCTTAGATTGAAAATCAAAAATCAAAACTCTAAAACTATATCTAAAAAATTATCTGCTATTAGAAGTTTTATTGAGTTTTTAAAACTTAAAAAAATTGATATTATCTTGAAATCTGATGATAGCATAAAAACTGCAAAAACACTTCCTAAACCAATCTCCCATAAACATATATTGGAGGCCTTGGAACATTGTGATGATAAGGAAACTTTACTTATAGAGTTGTTGTACTCTTTAGGTCTAAGAATTAGTGAGCTTTGTAGTTTAGAGCTTGACAACATACATGATGAATGGATTATAATTGATGGAAAAGGTTCTAAACAAAGGCAAATTCCTCTCTTAAAGAGCGTAAAAGTAAAAATTGATAAGTATATATCTCAAAATATACCATATAAGTATCTTTTTGAACAAAAAAAAGATAAACTGTCTCAAAATAGTATAAGATATATAATAGTAAAAATTTTTAAACGTATTGGTATTAAGGCTACTCCTCATCAATTACGTCACTCTTATGCAAGTGAGTTATTAAATAATAATGCTAGAATTGCCGATGTTTCAGAATTATTGGGACATTCTAGTATGTCGACAACACAGGTTTATACCAAGCTAGGAAACAGCTTGAAAATGCAAAATTATAAAAGTGCTCACCCACTTTGTGATAATTCAGACTCTTAGGGACTCAAATTGAAATTGACATCTTTTTTTCAAAAATTATATGTAGAGGTTCATATATGTGTAATAAAATATGAATCTACTGTTAAAGTCAAAGCACATATACTTAAAAATAATGAGATATTAGATAAATTTGAAAAAACTTTTACTAGTGCTTCTATATCAAGCGAAGTTATTAGTTATGTAGAGTCTTTTAAGGCTGAATCTCCATATTTTTATATATCTACCATAGATTATAGTACAGATTCTTATGCAATAGCTTCATGTAAAAAATCAAAAGTTGATCCAAGTAAACGCTCTATATGTATAGATAAAAACTTTTTATCCCTGATTGATTTTCAAAACCTGAAAAATATACAAAAAGATTTTTTACCTTTTGGCTTAGATTTTGTGTTTTCCCCTTTTTCTATTCTCTACAATGCTTATAAAGTTAAGTTAAATACAACACTCTGTATATATGTAATGATTGATGAAATAAACTTAAGTGTGATGATATATGATAAAGCAAAGCTTGTTACTTCTGCTACTTTAGTTTTAGTAGATGAAGCATCAGAAGCTATAAAAGAGATAGTTGAACCTTTATCTTTAGATTTTGATTTAGATACTTTAGATGAAAATATACATCTTGATGATATAGATGAACTTGATGATTTAGATGAAATTGACAATTTAAGTGATGATATTGAAAACTTAGATGATATAGATGACCTTGATGAGTTTTCTGATAAAGATGATAGTGATGAAAATAACAATACTCAAAATGATGAGATTGGTGATTTAAGTTCATTTTCTAAAGACTTTACTAGATTTACTCTTATTCAAGAATATTTACACAATTTTTATACCAAAAGTGGTAATGAATTTATTGAAAATATATATCTTTTAGATACTTTTGGTGTTGGTAGCGACTTGAAAAGGTATCTTGAAGATGAGCTTTTTTTACATGTTACACAAACTAGAATAGATTTAGCTGATGAGTTAATTAAAATGAGTATAGAGGAGATAGCTTAATGTTGTATTCATATATCAAACCTCGTTCTAAAAGTGTTTTATCTCCAGAATTAAAGTTGATGTTGATATTTTTTGGTGTAGCTTGGGTAATGCTTTTTGGAACTTATGGCTTTTTACTTCTAAAGTCATACACTTACGATAAATCTTTAAATTATATCTCTAAACAAAAAGTAGAACTAAATACAAGTATTTATACCATGAACTCTCAAATAGAACTTATAAGTAAGATGCAAAACGAGGCAACTGAGGTTTTTACACAAAATGAAATTATGAAAAATAGTATTAAAAATCTTTTTGATCTTATCCCAAATCGTATAACTCTTTCAAAAGCTATTTTAAATGAAAAGTCTTTAGTTCTATATGGAGTAACACCAAACAAAGAGGTCTATGAGTTTATGCTTCATGCTCCACTTAGATCAATTTTTAGTGAATCTTATTCTAGCTTTTATCCTTTGGAAAATGGTTGGTATTCTTTTGTATCTACCAATTATCTTGAAAGTGAGTTAGAGTAGTGAAGTTGCAAATCTCAAGACAGATGTTATATCTTACTATAGCCACATTGATCACATTTATACTTATAATTATGTTTTCAATTTTTGTTTTAGTTCCAGAAGCAAAATCATATAGAATAAAAAAAGTTGAAAAAAAAGCAGAGATGCTTGACCTTTACCAATATAAAAATTATGAGCAACAAACTTTAAACACTTTAAAATCTCTACAAGATAAAAATAAAAATATTTTAAAATCTTTTGATGAAACTTTTGATACTGTTAAGTTTCAAAAACATAATAAAAAATATTTTGAATCTTTAAGTGTAATAAATATTAGTGAACCAACTTTTAAAAAACCATTTGCAGTTTTTGAGATAAACACAAGTTCAAAAATAGACTCACCTAGTTCATTTTTTGAGTTTATAGACTCATTAAATAAAAGTGACTGGATTATTGGTATAGAGTTTCCAATAGCTTTTAAAAGAGAAGGTGAACTTATAGATTCAAGTTTTAAAATGAAAGTTTATTATTTGGATAAAAGTGCCAAGTAGTCGTTAGACATAAATAGAAAGATTATTTAACAAGTGGAATAATTTTTGCTTGTATGAAATATAACTTACAAGGATGTAATTATGCAAATATCTAAATCTTCAGCATTAGTAAAACAAGCATTAGATTATAGAGCAGCTAGGCAAGATATGATAGCTTCAAATATAGCAAATGCAGATACACCATTTTATAGACCTAGAGATATTTCGTTTGAAGATACTTTAGCAAAAAAAAGTGAAGAGATATTTGGTAAGCATACTAAAGAGCTAAAAATGGCATCAACACAAGATGGTGTAAATATAGCTAAATATAAAGATATAGATACTTCAAAAGCAAGTGTGTTTTTTAGAGATGGACATATGGCAAGAAATGATGGAAATAGCGTAGATATAGATGTTGAAACAACTGAAATGAGTAAAAACTCTGTTATGTTCTCTGCACTTACCGCGGCTCTTAAAAAAGATTCAATGATGTTTAAGTCAGTTCTTGAAGCATCAGCTAAAACGCAATAATTAAAGGATTTAGTATGAGTGGATTTATGAATAGTTTTGATATCAGTGGATATGGTTTATCTTCACAAAGAGTTCGTGTAAATACAATATCTTCAAATATAGCAAACGCACAAACTACTAGAACAGAAGAGGGTGGTCCTTACAGACGCAAAGAGGTTGTGTTTAAGGCTTTTGATTTTAATGCAATGTACAATGACGCACTAAAAGGTTCAACAAATCAACTTGGCTACTCTGATCCACTAAGTGAAGGTGACTTTGGTAAAAAAGCTAATCCAGCTATTATGAGTGTAATGGTAGATAAAATTGTTAGAGATGATTCCCCTTTTAATAAAAAGTATGATCCATCACACCCTGATGCGGATGCTAAAGGTTATGTTTCTTACCCAAATATTAATCCTGTTGTAGAGATGGCCGATTTAGTAGAAGCAACTAGAGCTTACCAAGCAAATGTGGCAGCTTTTCAGTCTGCTAAAGAGATGGCAACAAATGCAATTTCACTTTTACAAGGTTAATAAGTAAAAAATGGTATAATTTTTGCTTGAACAATTAGTAGTACAAACTTATAGTAAGTAAAGTATAAAATAATTACAATAGTAATATATAAATTTCAAAAGGATTAAAGATGAGCAATATATCAAATATAAACACATTATCTACCGCTGATCTTTTAAAAGGTAACAATAGTAACCTTAAAACTCCATCATCTGGTTTTGCTGATAAATTAAAATCTGCTATAAATGAGGCAAATACTGATCAAGTTGACTCTCAAAAAGCTATGAGTGATATGGCTAGTGGACAGGTTAAAGATCTACATCAAGCAGCTATTGCAATTGGCAAAGCTGAAATCTCTATGAAGATGATGTTAGAGGTTAGAAATAAAGCACTAAATGCTTACAAAGAGATAACAAGAACTCAACTTTAACAACAAGTAAAACTGTTGTATAATTTTATACTTCAATATAAGTGATAACAATGGTTAATTTTAAACAAGACTTGTTGAAACGAAAAGAACAAGTTTTCTTTATTATACTTTTAATAGGAAATATTTCAGTTTTTTTTGCATCTGTTTTATTCTATTTTTACGATTTTATAAAGATGGTTTATGTTGGACTATTTGCTCAAACTTTTTTTATGATAAGTTTAATATATTTTTTATCTACAAAAAAACTTCAACAATCTGCATATATTTTTTTAATCTCATCTGCTTTTGCAACTTACTTTGTTGTTGGTGTTGAGGAACAAAATGCTCAAACTTCTATGTTATGGTTTTATGCAATGATTCCTACTATATATATGTTTATTCAACCTCTACGCTATGCTAATATCTTTAATTTTATATATATGCTTGGTGTTGTACTTATTGCTGTTCTATCTTCTTTTGGTATATATGGTATCAATTTTGAAACATTACAATTTGTTCTACTTATTTTAACTTATAGTATGACCTCTATATATGTTGCCCTTTTAGTATATATATTAAATGTAGCCTATGATAATTTAAGTATGCAAAGTGAAGAGATTAAAAATGAAAAACAAAAAGCTGTAACACTTTATGAAACAAAAAATAAATTATTAGAGAAACTTAGTATTGAAATTAGAACAAATATAAGTAGTATTCTTGGTTTTACAAATGAGTTAAAAAAAGAGATTAACTCTAGTAAAAACCAATCTTATATTAAAATTATTGACCATGCTAGTCAATCTACCTTAGAGTTAATGAATGACGCGGTAGATATATCTAAACTAGAAACACATAAATTTGTTTTAGAAAAAAATAGTTTTAATTTTAATGACATCTTAATTAAGTTGAAAAATAAGTTTACAAATATAGCAATAGTTGAAAAAGTGAAAATATCTTTTGATTTTAGTGAATATGATATAGCTGTAGTTTGTGATCAAGTACGCCTAGAACAAGTGATATCAAATATCATATATAATTCAATCTCTATGTCCTCATTTTCAGAGGTTAGCGTAAGTGTAACTTCAAAATTAGCAAATGATAAATTGTATGTTAGTTTTAAAATTGAAGATTTAGGATCTTCTTTACCAAATGATTTTTTATTAGCAATGCAAAATAATGAAAAATGTTTTAATTGTATAAATAATGATTGGGGTTTTAACATACTTGGGATTAGCATATCTAAAGAGATACTTTTACTAATGGGATCTAATTTATATGTAAAAAGTGAAGTTGGAAAAGGTAATAGTTATGAATTTAATCTAGAGCTGAAATGTAGTTTTGAGCCTTTAGATACAAACCTAACTACAAGTGTGTTGGATGAAAAAGTGATAAATATTTTGATTGCAGAGGATAATTTAAGCTTGCAAAAGCTTTTTGAAATATTTTTTATTAATGATAATGTAAACATAAGTTTTGCAAAAAATGGTAAAGATGCTTTGTCTAGTTTCAAATCAAATAATTTTGATTTAGTTCTTATGGATATTATGATGCCAGTTATGAATGGTATAGAATCTACAAAGCTTATTAGAGAGTATGAAAAAGAGAAGCATTTAACATTAACTCCTATTATAATTATAACTTCAAATGATTATGCTGTGTATAAATTTGAGTGTTTTGATGCTGGAGCAAATGAGTTTATAAATAAACCTATAAATGAAGAGGTCTTAAAACTAAAAATTAATAAACTTTTTAATTCATAAGACGTTTTAAAACAGTATCTCTTTGTGTTACTTCAACTCTTTTACATGCACTCTCAAATGCTATAGCTTCACCAACTAGGTAAAGCTCATCTTTTGCCCTTGTAATAGCTGTATAAAGTAGTTTAGTGTTGTGCATGATAAAGTGAGAGTAGGTGATTGGCATAACAACCCTAGAGTATTCCATACCTTGAACTTTATGTATGGTTAGTGCGTATGATAGAGTAAGGTGGGTTTTAAGCTGTGAAAACTCATACTCAACAACTCTCATCTCATTTGGATAGTAAACATGAGCTAGTTCATCCTCTTCATTTATTGCAAAAAGTAAGCCACTCATACCATTAAAGATACGCTCTAAAAAACTATCATCACCATTTTTAAAACCTTCATCAGTGTATGTTGGCATATTTTCATTTTTTATATGAACTACTTTATCCATAATACTATAATCTTTACCACCTTTTTTAACACATTTTTTTGGCTTTGGGTTAAAGTACTTTTGTAGTACATTATTTAGATTATCTACTCCAAGAGTTCCATTTTTCATAGGTGTTATAACTTGAAAAAAGTTTATATAGGATTTAATATTTTTATTTTTTAAAAACTCTCTAGCTTCATCAATATTGTCTATAGCTATATCTGCTATATTTGCTAAAATCTCTTCATTGTTTTTATCTTTTAACTCTTTAAACTGATCAGGATTTAGTGATGACTTTTGAGCATAATAGTTATCTAAACTTACATCTATAAATTTAAAATCATCATATTCATCTTTGTAGTATGGAACTTTAGAATTTCTAATATCATTAGCTATTAAAGTGATTGCTGCTTTATCTGACTGCCTATAAATCTTGGTCAGTTTTGCTATAGGTGCTAGTTTAAGCTCGATTAGGTCACTTAAAACATTTCCGCTTCCTATTGGTGGAAGTTGAGCATCATCACCAACTATAACTAAAGTTGCATCTTTATGAATTTTAGATAATACTCTTGCAAAAAGTGTAGAGTTTATCATACTTGCTTCATCAATCAAAACAACTTTTTGAGAAAAATAATCTTTATCTTCACTTTTCATAAGTAGTGATTGTATTGTAGAGCTTTTATATCCTGTTGTTTCTCCAATACGTTGAGATGCTATACCACTTAGAGCTATAGTTATAAAGTCATCATAAGTGTATTTTGTGGCTAAAAGGTTTAAAATAACTTTAGATGTTGTTGATTTTCCAGTTCCTGCGTAACCAATTAGAAGTATGATTTTATGACCTGTATTTATAAGTTCAACTGCTTTTTTTTGCTCATCGCCAAGTTTTAAATCATTTTCATCTATAAATTTATCTATCTTGGATACAAGAGGTATAGCTTCATCTTTTGAGCGTCTTCTTATCTCATCATATATATATCTCTCTGCTTCATAAAGTCGTTTAGGAGAATAAATGTTTTGATCAAGTTTTTTTATCTCATCATCTATAACTCTTTGCTCTAAAATATCTTCAAACACCTCATTTGAGATATGTCCCATTAGGTTTGTTAACTCTTGGTAAAGTATCTCTTTTTTTACACAAGAGTTTCCGTTAGCATCACAATACTCTCTAAGTGCTGAGTCCATAGCAGAAGTTATACGTTTAGGCGAATCGGTTTTTATACCAAGTCTAAGTGCTATCTCATCTGCTCTTTTAAAGCCAATACCATTTATAGATGTTAAGATATAAGGGTTTGATTGTATACGATCGACAGGGTCTTTTAAATCTTTAAGTGCAGTTGCTATGGTTGTTATAAGAGTCGGTGTAACATCAAGGGGAGCTAGAAACTCACCAAGTTGTCTCATCGATTTATAGTCTTTCCAAGATTCTTGGATTTTAGCTAATCTTTTCTCTTTTATGCCAGAGTGTTCTTTTAACTTTTGTATATCGTTATCCAATATATCTATTAGACCCTCTTCACCATACTTCTCTATAAGCTCACTTGTAAGCTTTTTTGTAAAACCTTTTATAACTTTGTTTAGAAAGAAGAAGAGGGGATTCTGGTTGACTTTTAGAGATTCAAACTTAAAAGTATTTCCATACTTTTTATGCTCATCTAAAAAACCATTTAAACTTATGGCTGAACCAACAAGATTGTTAATATCACTTTCATAATATTTACCTGAAATTTTAGTTTTATCTTTAAGAACACCAATAAAAAAACCATCTTCACCCTCAAAGATAACCTTATCTAAAACGCCAAGTATTTGAGCCATTTTAAGCTTTTACTCTTTTTACACGGTCTTCCTCTTGTGCTTTATAAAGTTCAGCACAAGATTTTGAAAGTTCTCTTATTTTTAAGATATAAGATGCTCTTTGAGTTTGAGATATAGCTTTTCTAGCATCTAAAATGTTAAAAGTGTTTGAAGCTTGCATACAAAGATCATATGCAGGAAGAGGTAAGCCTGCTTCTATAGCTCTCATACACTCTTTACTTTTCGCATCAAACTCACTAAAAAGCATAGCTGTATCTGCAACTTCAAAGTTATACTTTGAAAACTCTATTTCACCCTCTTTATGTATATCTCTATAGTATGTTTTTCCATGCTCATTTTCACCCCATAAGATGTCAAAAACAGTATCAACACCTTGAAGGTACATGGCAAGTCTTTCAGTTCCATAAGTTATCTCAACTGCTACTGGGTCACATGCAATTCCACCAACTTGTTGAAAGTAAGTAAACTGAGTTACCTCCATACCATTTAACCAAACTTCCCAACCAAGTCCCCAAGCACCTAGAGTTGGTGATTCCCAGTTATCTTCTACAAATCTTATATCATGTTCACTTATATCTAAACCTAAGTATTCTAAAGATTTTAAGTATAACTCTTGAATATTATCGGGGCTAGGTTTGATCAAAGCTTGAAACTGATAGTATGAGCCTAAACGGTTAGGATTCTCACCATAACGACCATCTGTTGGTCTTCTACTTGGTGCAACATAAGCAACACTCCATGGAGTTGAATCTAAAGATCTTAAAAATGTAGCAGGATGAAATGTACCTGCACCAGCTGGGATATCATATGGCTGAACTATATTACACCCTTGATCTTTCCAAAATTCTTGTAGTTTCAATAACATATCACTAAAAGTTAGCATTTTCTTTACCTTCAAAATTATAATTGCGTAATAATACCATTGTTTACTAAATCTCTATATAATAAAGTATGAATAAAACTATATTAATGATAATTATAGGTATTTTTTTTATATCTTGTGACTCTAAACCAATATCTGAGATAGAAGTAAATAGTGGTGCAGGTGAAAAAGGCTCTAAAAATAGTAGCCCTACACCTATAGTTGAACCAGGTGAATGTGATGAAGAAGTTTATAGAGATTTTACAAAAATTGAAGATAGACCAACTTTAGTAATCTTACTTGAATACAATAATCAAACTTTTGTATCAGCTAAATCAGTTTGGGAAGATAAAATTTTTGCTAAAAATAGTGTTAGTGTTAACAACTACTACAATGAGATATCAAACTCAAAATTTAGTTTTAAAAATATAGGTGTTAAAAAGATTAGATTAAATAAAAATCATCCAGATTCTGGAGCTTCTTTAAGTATACAAAGTGATTTGAAAGATGCTATAAAACAGATTCAAAATAATATAGATTTTGCCTCTTTTGATGTAGATGGTGATGGTTCACTTAGTAAGGATGAACTTATATTTCTTTTTATTGTTGCTGGAAATGAAGATGCATATAGTGGGAGTAATAGTAAAAATGGAGTATGGGCTCATCAAAAGTGTATTGATCAAAGTTTTAGCTTAAATGGTATAAAGATGATGTCC
Organism: Helicobacteraceae bacterium; assembly: GCA_015488775.1. Taxonomy (GTDB): domain Bacteria; phylum Campylobacterota; class Campylobacteria; order Campylobacterales; family Sulfurimonadaceae; genus WFNF01. Next base: position 5,564 of record WFNF01000095.1, on the reverse strand, counting down.
TGTGATGGGGATGGAACTTACGCTATATTTGGTGAAAGACATGGTGATCATGATGCTACTATTGGAATTATTGCACATGAGTTAGGTCACGCGGCTTTTGAACTTCCTGATCTTTATAAAATAGGTTATGCATCACATGGTGGTATAGGATACTTCGGTTTAATGGGTAATGGTTCTTGGGCTCAAAAAACTTTAAGTGAACAGCCAGGTCAAACACCTGTTCATATGATGGCTTGGTCAAAATATAAAGTTGGTTGGATTGAACCAGAGATAGTTGAAAATGTAGTTGATAGTTTTTACTATTTAAACTCATCTACCTCAATTGATTATAATATTTTAAAAATACCATTAAACAGATGTGAATATTTGCTTATGGAAAATAGACAAGCAAGTGGTTATGATAGAGGTTTAAATATTATTAATAAAAACTTTGATGGGGGTATAGCTTTATGGCACATAAATAAAACTGTTTTAAGTAATAGTTTAAAGTCAAATAATATTCAAGATGATAAAGACAATAAAGGTGTTGATTTAGTAGAAGCAAAAACTTTATTGTCTAATGCTATAGATAATTCGAAGGATGGTTCGAGTCTTAAAGGTGATCAACAAAACCTTTATTATAAAAATAATGTTGATGAGATAAAAGACTATAACGATAGTTTAGGAAATCTTAGTAATTTTAAGTTAAGAGATGTCTCCGCTAGTTCTGATAGAATGAGTCTAGTTATATCTAATTAAGGAAAAATATGTTTTTAAAAATATTAATGATTTTAACACTTAGTATAAGTGTTTTTGGCGCACCAGCATTTAGTGGTGTAAGAGAGTTTAAGCAAGCGGATGGTACAACATTTAGAGCTCACCTTGGTGGTGATGAACATCTTAACTGGGTTGAGAGTGAAAATGGAGATATCTTGGTTTTCAATAAAAGTAGCAATAATTTTGAGTATGCTACTATTGAAAACAAGAAGTTAAAAGCATCAGGAACTAAATACATGAAACCCTCTAGCTTAAGAAGTTTAGCTCCAAGAGCTGTAAATATTAAAAAAGTTTCAAAAGATGAACTAAGTGCTTTATGGCAAAGTAAAAGAAGAGATTCATATAAAAGACGTAACATTCCTACACACTAACTGTTAAAATAAGAAAATTATTCTACTTTTATAAAACGTGATAATTTTTTCTGTTATTATAAATTTTAGATATTAATTTATAAAATATCACATTTGTAATTAATGTGATATCTTTTTGATATATATATTTTATAATTGTGATAATAGATATATAAAACTATATAATGGAGTGTGAGATGGAAAATACAAAAGTTTTGATTGTTGAGGATGATGAAGTAACCGCAATGAATCTAAAAATGTCTTTGGAAAAACAAGGTTATGAAATCATCTCTATAGCTGATACAACCATACAAGCAAGAAATAAAATAAAAATTTACGAGCCAAATATTATCATAGTTGATATCTCTTTACAAGATAGACAAGATGGTATAAAACTAGCTCAGTATATATCTGAAAAACATGAACTGCCATTTATATTTTTAACTTCACATAGTGATAATGATATAATCGCTGAAGCTAAAAAAACTGAACCATATGGCTATATAGTAAAACCATTTGATCCCGCATCTTTGCATACAACAATACAGATGGCTCTTTATAGATTTTCAGAAGAGAAAAAAAGAAATGAGAATTTAGATGACTTAAAAGTTGATAAGTTAAATCTAGAAAAACTTCTTTATAATAAAAAAATATCTGATAAACCGATAGTACCTTTTGGTGATGGTTATCATTTAGATATTAGTGTATGTGAAACTTTTTATCATAATAAAAAAATTAAACTTACTAAAAAAGAGAATGCTTTCATAAGACTTCTTGTTGCACAACTTGGACTTGTAGTAAGTTTTGATCAGTCAATTAACTATGTTTGGGAAGAGGACGGTGCTACAGAGAACTCCGTTAGAACACTTGTGTGGAGACTTAGAAATAAACTTCCAACTGACATAATTCAAAATGCTAGTGGAGTAGGTTACTATATAGAAGACTAATTTCACGCTTATGCGTGAAAATATAGAATTTAAAGTTTATACTTTAATTATAATATGTAGCTTGTTGGGCGTAAAACATATTATTTTCAAAGTATAAATTTTAACTTGTGTATTTTACTTGCTCTTCTATACTTAATTTGTATAACCAGATAAAAGAACCATAAATAGTACTAGCAATAAAACAAAAAAACCAGTTTTGTAAAACAGGAGAGGTTCTTTCTCTATAAATGAGGTGTCTTTTGAAAAATAAGGTTTTACGTTTTGTGGATCTTTTAACTCATAAAATAGTTCTGAGTAGTGAGAATGTCTTTTTTCTGTATCTATTGCTATGGCTCTAAGTATAATCGAATCAAGCCAAGCTGGTATGTTTTTGTTGTATGTAGATGGTCTTTTTGCCTCTTTAAACTTTGGATTTTGGAAAGGCTCTATTTCGCCATAAGGGTACTTTTTAGTTAAAGCCCAATACATTGTTACCCCCATAGAAAAAATCTCTGTTGCTTCGTTTATATTTGAGTCCATAAATCTTTCTGGTGCAAGAAACGATGGCGTACCAGCTTTAGATTTTTCACTAAAAATTTCTACAATTGAACCAAAGTCAACCATTTTAAAAACTACTCCAGCTTTTTCATCATTTTTATATACTATTATATTTTCTGGTTTTATATCACCATGGACTAAACCTAAATTTAGTAGATGAGCTTGAGCTTTATGTAAAAATTTTCCAAGTTCTACAGTATTATCAATAGATAAAGTTGAATTTTTTAGGTACTGCATTAAATTTGTTCCCTCAACAAGTTCCATCAAATAATATCTTGCAGTTCTTTTTGCAGGTATCCAAGCATTACCAAAAGATCTATGGTGAATCTGTTTTGCATACCATGCTTCTTTTACAAACTCATCTATAGCTTGTTCATCATCACTCATTGGAAATTTCATTACAAGAAATGTATTGTCTTTTTTTACTTTCCATATGCGTCTATGCTTCATTAAAGGTTCAATTAGAGTCATCCCGTCTATGATTTGAAACTCTTTTAGGTTTAGTGGTATCTTTAGATCAGCATCTTTATGTGGACTTTGCTCTGATAGAGTATTTATTTTAAATATCTGTAGAGATATATCATCTCTTTCATTATCTTTAAGCTCACTTGAGGCACTGTTCACAATAAGTTTTGCACCAAGACCCTTGTTTACTATCTCTTGAATCTCATCAATACTCATTATATTGCTTAATCCATCAGAACACATAATTATAATATCAGATTTATCAACATCCCATGTTTGTATCTCAAATTCAATATTTTCACTAAGTCCACACGCCTTGGTTAAAACATGAGAATTGGCATCATCATCCATATTGTGATCAGTACTTAGTTGAATTATATCTTTATCTTTTCTAATCAGATATGTTTTTGAATCTCCAAGATTTAGAGTATAAAGCTTGTTCTGATCTAGTATAAATAGATTTAATGTAGTTAGAAACTCTATGGAGTCATATTGAGTCATTGACTCTTTAAAAAGGTTTCTGTTTAGATGTTCTGTAAGAATGGTAAGTGACTTAGGAATATCCCAAGATTTTGGTCTATTTTTAAATTGTGTTAAAAAGAAGTTTACACTTTCTCGTGCGGCTTGCCCACCCTTGAGAGCAGAGCCAACACCATCACACAATATACCTATAAGTATATCATCTTCGGTGATTAAATGACCACAAGCATCATCCCCTTTTGTTCCCTCTTCTTTTGAGCGTATAAAGCTTGATACTTGTACATCTAACATCTAAATTATACCACCAGCTTGTGCACCCCATGTTGTTCTCCATCTAGTTTTTACAAAAGAGATACCTGTTATAGCTACAAGAACAACAGCTGCAAATATTAAGAAACCTACTGAGTAACCATCAAATGCACCCTTACTCCAGCCAAGAGTTTTTATAAGAGCTGTACCACCTAAACCACCAGCAGCACCAATAATACCAGTCATAATTCCAATATCTTTACCAAATCTTTGTGGAACTAGTTGAAATACTGCTCCATTAGCCATACCCAAGCTAGCCATAATTATGAAAAGAACTAAAATTGCTAGTGCAAATGGAAGTTTTATACTTGCTGTAATAATAGCCATAACTGCAACTGTACCATAGAAAATATATAGTGATTTTATACCACCCATCTTATCTGCAATTCCACCACCAATTGGTCTAAGTACTGCTCCTGCAAAGATACATAATGCACCAAAATAACCAGCCATTACCTTAACATTTTCCTCTGCTAACCATGCTAATCCAATCGATTGCATATCATCAAAGTATGTATTCATAAGATAAACTTTCATATATCCAGCAAAACCAACAAATCCACCAAAAGAGATTGCATAGAAAAGGTTAAACCACCAAGTATCTTTATCTTTTAAAAGTTTTCCATAATCTTTTAACTTTTTAGGGTTTGATTTATAAACAGATGATGGAGCGTCTTTTGCCATAAACATGTAAGTAACAAATATTATAGATGATAAAACTGCACCAACTAAGAATACTGCTGACCATCCCCAGTGTTCTGCAATTTTTGGAGCAAAAAGAAAATCTAGTACAACACCTATATTACCAGCGCCAGCAATACCTAAAACTATACCTTGAAGCTTAGGTGGATACCATTGACCAGCTTGAGGAAGAGCAACCGCAAAAGAAGCACCTGCAAAACCAAGACCAAGTGCTACAACTAAAAGTTGATTATATGTAATAGCATCTGCTTGTAAATATGTAAAAAACAGAGCAGATATTACTATACCTTGTGAGATTAAAGCTGTCTTTTTTGGACCAAATTTATCAACTCCAAATCCTAACAATACGCGTAGTAGAGCCCCTGAAAGTATAGGTAAAGAGAGTAAAGTAGCTTTTTGTGATGCACTCATTATAAAACCAGTTGTAGCTAATGCTTCAGCAATCTCTGTTGAAAGGGGCCCAAGCATGGTCCATACCATAAAAGAAAAATCAAAATATAAAAAAGCTGCTAATAATGTAGGCCAGTGACCTTCACCTTTTAATGCTTTAAAGTTTGCCATATATACTCCTGTAAGTTTTGTATGTAGAATTATATTATATTAATAGTATAAAAGTTGTTTTTTACTGTATAAAAATTAATCAATAAAAGTGGTTAAAAAATAGGCAGTTACAAAAAGCATAAATAAATTTTAATAAGAAATGTGTAATGCTTGTATGAGTTTTTTTGGATTTTATTGTAAGTGGCGCGGCGGACGAGATTCGAACTCGCGACCCCCTGCGTGACAGGCAGGTATTCTAACCAACTGAACTACCGCCGCACCGTTAAGATAATTTGTTAAGTACAAATTGTAAACTGTTTAAATGGTGGGCATTACAAGACTCGAACTTGTGACATCTACCTTGTAAGGGTAGCGCTCTACCAACTGAGCTAAACGCCCAAATATAAAAATTTGGTTTTTTGTAGTTTTCATGGTGGGCATTACAAGACTCGAACTTGTGACATCTACCTTGTAAGGG
>WFNF01000094.1 GCA_015488775.1 Helicobacteraceae bacterium | reverse complement strand
TCATGAAGTTAACAATGTGACTGCTAGTAGTGAAGTTGTGTTTATCTAAATAAATTTAAAATTCATCTATAATCGTTATACGCACTCTTTTATTTTGAGTATAAGCTTTTAAAATTTTATAATATATCTCTTTGTATGCTTTAGTACTATCGCCTATAGATTTATTTATTAAATTTGCACTATTTCCGACTAATATGCAACCACTTGTATCTGTATCATAATTACCAATATGGATATAAACCCACTCAAAGTTGTTCACATTTTGTAAATGCAACATACCTTTATGAAAATCAAATTTATTGTGATACTTGACATTCATACCACCATCATCACGCAATTTTATCTCATAAGTGCCGATCGGTATTCTAGTTTTATGCTTAACTTTGGTTTCGTGATAAGCATCTTCTAATGTAAAACATTCTACTTTATCATCTAATTCTAAAACACCTATAGTAGCCCTATTATCACTTTTTAATCTTGTTAATTTTAATATCATTCTATCTCACTTGTATTGTTTTCACTGCATACTTTCAGTGCTTTGTTTTTGATACTTATACATCTTAACAAATACACAACTACTTCGACATCATTGAGTTTGTCATTCATAGTACAATTTGCATCAGAAACTATGCACTTGGTAGGCACTTTGATTTTGATAATTTTAGGTGGCTTAGGGCCGCACTCTTTACTACAACTTGTTAAGATTAATATGCTTAATATTATCAGTAACGATTTTAACATTATCACAACTCCCATCGCTTATATTTACATCTTTTATAACTGTTTTATAGATGTATTTGTATTTAATTTTTGGTGGCATTTTTTTATAATCTTCAAATTGTTTTAAAGTTCTATCCCTATCTATATAAAATCTTGCAGTTATCTCATTTTGTGACTCTATCGCTTCATCTAACTTTTTTATAGTTTCAGTTTTCACACTAAGTTCTGTTTGTAAAGAGATAATTAAATTGTTTTTTTTGTTAATCTCATTAGAATGGAGTATGGAACCAAGAACTATTAATACACCAATAAATCCTAAATAAATACTATTCATACCTTTTTCCTATTATATCAATTGCTTTACTGAGCAACTCACTTGTGATATCACTTCTAAACATCATCATTATAGAACTAAACAAAGCTATATAACCGACTGTATCTACTATCTCAAACGATTTTTCATACACACTATATATATAAATTCCTACAAACAAAAAAAACGCTAAAGTGCTTTTCCAATTTTTCATTTTTCATAAACTCCCACATATTTATTTTTTATCTGAGTTTTACACTCTTGCAAATCAAATTCCTTATCCTCCATTTTTTTAATCTTTAACTTTGATCATCTGCATATCTTCAACATGTAGTGAATATTTAGTATGTTTATAGCCATTGTTATCAGTCCACTGTTTTAATTTTAATCGTCCTGATACATGAATGTTGCTACCCTTTTTTAAAAACTGTTTTGCAGTTTCTGCACTCTTTCCAAAAAAATCCAAATCTATAAAGAGGACTTCTTCTTGTTTTTGTCCATTTGAGTTAAAATAATAGTTTACTACTAATGTTGTGTAGCCAAATGCTAGCCCTGTCTCCGTATATCTAACTGTGATGTCTTTAGTTAAGTTCCCCATCATCACACACTTATTAAAAAATGCCATTTTTTTCCTTTTTTGCTATAATTTCAGAATGTATATTTTTATTATAATTTTAATTTTATTTGCTGTAGTTTTAAGTCTATCTGTATATATAAAGATAAAAAAAACTAACAAACGCAAAAACTCTTACATAAAGTTTATAAAGTTTCTTTAAACTTACCCTGAGCGTTTTCGCTCAAATACTTTTTTATCCACAATCTAATCATCTGTGAGCCAGTTGTTTCATTTGCTTTAGCAACTTTAACAAATCTGTCTTTTAGATTTTTATCTATAGTGATGTTAAAGTTTACTTTTTTGTCATCTAGCATATATATTCCTTTTACACATAATATATATATATTATATATTTTTGTTACTTAAATACACATAATCATATTATAATATGAAAATAGTAATATAATCATATTATAATATTGACATATTACTATTTTCATATTATAATAGTGTTATCAAAAGAAACAAAAGGACTTAAAAATGCTACTAGACATTACAAAAAACAAAGACAATAAGTTTGAGATAGAAATATCTTATGAGATGAAAGATTCACTAAAAAGTGCAATACCATCTGTAAAATGGGATTCTGCAAAAAGCGTTTGGGTCGCTGGAATTAGAAGCTTTAAAAAGCTTGAAAAATGGGCTGCTGCTGCAAAAGAAGAGTTTGATTTTGAATCTATATCTAAAAAGATTGAAGATAAAAATGAAAAAATGAAAAAAATGTATATTTTGTATGGTGATACATTTGTTTGTAAAGATGAATTAAAAGAGCGTTTTGATGTTTCATGGGATTCTAAAAATAAAAATTGGTTAGTTTCAGCAGATGATCAAGAGAAAGCTCAGTTATTTGTAGAAAATTATGATCGCATTTTAGAATTAAGAGATAATAAAATTAATAAAGAGATGTTTACTAAATGTAATTCATATATTGATTTATTAAAATTATTAAAAAAATTATCAAAAAATTTTTATATTTCTTTGGATAATAAAGAGTATAAGCAAGATGATGAGTTTAAAAAATTGTTAGTAGATATTGAAGATGAAGATTTTTTATATATAGATGATATAAAATCAATCATAGATTATTTAGTAGTTGATTTGGAAAAAGCGTTAGTTTTTTTAGATGAAAATGATAACATTTGGAATATTAGCGTTGTTCGTCATAGAAGTGAATCGCTATTTGATTTTTTAAATTTAGAAGCAGAAAACAAACTGTATTAAAAATATAATACAGTTTAAAACATTTTTTTAAGCTACCTGTGCAGTAGTTTACAATTGAGATTATATCATAAAAAAAGGAAAACAAATGACCGAAAATCTAAATTATGTATCAAAAATAGTACTTGAAGCGTACAAAAGAGTAGTTAGTGATGAAACTTATATCATTGAAAAAGAGATTGAGCTTCAAAAATATAAGAGTAAATATGAGGCGTTAGACGCTATATTTGATATGGATGCTAAAGTTTATAAAGCGTTTTCAAAAGAGATCAGAGTATCTGTTTCAGACTTGAATGCTTTAAAAAGAGTTTTACAAAACATATAAACATATTATTATATTAATATTTTTATATTATAATATTACAAAATAAAGGAAAATTATGGACCCATTTGCAGAAGCTAAAAGTAAGTTAGAGAGCAACGCATCTCTTAAAAAAACAGTTGAATATGATGAGGATGACAAAGTTCAGATTTCTTTGTTTATTCCAAAATATTTTAGAAAGTTAATCCGCAGTGAGCTTGATGTTCCAGTTGCTAAATTTGTAAATTTGGCTATAAAAGAAAAATTAGAAAAAGAGGGATTATTATAATGAAAAAGTTTTTAATATTAATTAGTTTTGTTGCAGCGCTAAATGCTGGTGTATATAAAGATTATAAAAACTGTGAGGGTGCAAAAACTAGCATGGTCTGTTATGCTAAAATAGAAACAGCTAGACTTACAATAAAAAGATGTAACAAACTGGCTGCATCTGCAAATGCTGCAATGGGAGATTTTACAAAAGACAAGAGCGCTATAGATAATTATACTGCATCTATACAAATTAAAGTGAGGCTAGAAGATGAACTTATGATGTGTACTGATCTATATAAAGATATGAGCAAAGAAGCTTATATTCAAGAGAGATTAAACTTAATCAAAATGTTAAAAAACATAGGAGTAAAGATATATGATAATATCAATAATTAATCTAATTAAAGGTGGTGTTGGTAAAACAACTATAGCAACAAATCTTGCTGGGTATTTTTCAAACTTTTATGATGTTAAGATGTATGATCTTGATGATGAACAAGAAGCAAGCTACACCTGGTGTTTACAAAATGATATAAAATGTGTTTTATCTCCAGCTCCAAAAGATTTTAAAAGAGCTTTTGAAGATAAAGGAACTATACATATATTTGACACGGGGGGCTATGATGTAGCCGAGTCTCAAGCACTACTTGC
>WFNF01000093.1 GCA_015488775.1 Helicobacteraceae bacterium | reverse complement strand
CTTTTTCTCCTAGTGCTAATCCAATGTTGTGGACATATGAGTATTTTGAAGATATTAAAAATTCTATGAAAGATGATGGAATTATAACAACTTATTCAATAGCTTTTAAAACTAGATTAGCCTTACATAAACTTGGATTTAATATATATCTTAAAAAAAATGAAGATGTTCGTGATTCAACTGTGGCAACACAAAAAAAGTTAAATATTTATGAGGAAGTAGATATGGAACATAAAATATCTTGCAATCCAAATTTACTTGTTTCTATGGATAAAGATATTTAGAGGTGCCTTTTAGTTAGAGCTAACTTTACTTGCTTCCCAATCAAAATTAAAGGTTTTTTTGATTCCAAGTATTGAACCTTTTACTACTGTGAAGCCAGAAAAGTTAGCTCCACACGATCTACCACTAAAGTTCGCTGAACCATCGCTAACATTTGTATATAATTCTAAAATTTGATTTTTATATGTTCCTTTTATATCATTATCAAAAGTTTTACAATTCCCTCTAATACTTGTTGTTTTGATATGGCCTGTAACCTTAGTATTTGATTGCTTAAGCGTCAAAGATAGATTTAAAATACAAATTTTAGATATTCTACTCTCGTAAGCATCATCATGTATAGTTCCATTATAATCACCAGTTATCTCTTGATCTACTTTACTAACTTTTGATGTTAAAATAATTGAATTAGTGCTGTTACTCTTTCCTCTATATGTGCTACCTGATTTAATATATGTAATATCAGCGTCATCTGATGAAATTTCAAAACCATTATTCACGCTAGATACTTTTGCAAAATTTATTTTTTTTAAGTTACAATTTTGTTTAGATGAATTTTCATTTTCAGAAAAAATTAAACTTGCATTACTCTCATCTATATTTGTAAATGATATATTTAAGTCGTATATACAACCTTTGTTATCGTTAAGAGTACCACTTAGTTTAGAACACACTTTATCAGATATGAATTGAACTTCATTAGGATTTATATCATTACTACATGAGATAAAAAGAATGGTTACAATAAGTAAAAGTATATTTTTTTGCATATTTAGCTCTCTTATAAAAACATATTATACACAAAATTTAGTATATTTTTGATATTCTATTATTATGAGTTATCAAGATGAATTAGAAGCTAAATTAAATGCTGTTAGAGTTGTTGTAAAAGAGGATGTTAAAAAGTATAATATCTCTTCTGCTGATCAGATAATTTTAGATGAACTTAAAGAAGAATTTGATCTATCTAAATATGATTTACATGAGGATGATGTTTTACGTGCAATAAAAATAGAGTCTATTTTAGATGAATATTATGAGGTATTTGAAAAAAAGTACTCTTTAAAAATTTTTTACTCAATTGCAAAATCTAACACTATAAATGTAAACTCTCTTTATAAACTTTTTCATCTTAATAAAAATAATTTTTTAAAAATTATAAAAATTATGAAAACCAATGGACTTTTACTTTTTAATGAGTTTAATGAAGTCTATTTAAGTAAAAATGGTAGGTCTTTAGCAAAAAGTATTGGTATAGATATGTTTATATAACACCATAACTAAAAATGTAACAACATTATTATATAATTTGTAAATTTTTTTAAGGTTTGTAGATGAAATATATAATTGGTATGATTTTTGTAGTTGGTATGCTTAATGCACAAGATTACTGGAGTGGTTGTGGTGAAAATAAGCAAGAGGCTAAAAATGATTTAGCTGCAAATATTTTAGTTCAAGTTGAAACTTCAATTAAGCAAGAGGTTACAAGTACTTTTAGTTTAGGTTTTGAGGATGTATCAAAAGATATAGAGTTAAAAGAGTCTCAATCCTCTACTATGCTTTTAACAGGTCTTATTGATTATAAAAATGATTTAAATCAAACTTGTGTTAAAGTTAGTAAAGCTGATTTAAAAAAATTTACAGAGGATAAAATAAAACATCTTGATTCAAACTATGCAATATCTGGCTTAAGTAAAAATGTTAAAGACAGAGCAGTTATGATAGATGAATGGCTTGTATCATTAAAATTTATTAAAGGCTTAAGTAGTGTTTTTGCAAATATTGATCAAAAAAATTTAAATCACAAAATTGCACAATTAAAAGATATACGAGATAAACTTGCTACTCAATATGTAAAAATAGTTGTCCATGGTTCACAAATATCTACTGATTCTAAAGTAAAAGAGATTTCAAAAATGTTTTTTGATAAACCATCTATTTTACTTATAGATAAAAAAATATATGATTTCTCAAGAGAAAATTTTCTGAAAGCTGGAAAGCATACTTATACTATTTCTGGCGAGCATTGTAAAATATCTGATGAATTTAAATTAGAAAAAAATGAAGATAAAACGATAAGTGTAAATTTAGATGATTATGCTTTTCCTTCTCTTCTAATATCAAGTAATAAAGATGAAGTAAAACTTAAAATTGATGGTGAAGCACAAACATTAGGGCAAAAAAAGATATTTAAACATTGTGATGGTGATGTTCACTATGAGTTGAGTTATGCTTATGGTAAGCCTGAAAAGGTTTCTGATGATATAACACTTGAACCAGGATTGGAAGAAAACTTAGAGTATAGTTTTTTAAGTAACGATGAGATTAAAGAGCTTAATGCTTTAGTTGCAACTTTTAAAAAAGGTAAACGTTTAGAGTTAAGTTATGAATACTCTTTAACTGACCCAAACATAGTTAATGGTGATACTATTTCTGGTCTTCATCAGTTTGGTGCTTCTTATCTTGAGTATAAAGATTGGTTAAGATACGGTTACAGGGTAAGGGGTGGTTTTGGTCAAGAGAGTAGTTTCTCTGTACAAGCAACATATATGGCTGCTTTACAGATAACAACTTTTGGTGCAGATAAAAAAGCTTTTAGACTATCTAATATTGCTGTTATAGTACCGTACTTTGGTCTTGAACTAGGGCTCGGATATGCTAGTCTTTATGATTCTAGTACCTCTTCATATGTTACGAGTTTTAAATCAACTCCCACTGATGAAACAAATTTTGTAGATGATTATCTTGTGTTTAAACCTCTAGTCGGAGCAGATTTTATAGTATCTGAAAATATGTCTATAGGTTTAGAGCTTTCAAAAACTTTTACTATGCAAAAATCTTATAATCTAGGGTTACATCTAAGCCTTGGTTTATAATCTAAGCTCTAGAGCTTAGATTCAAACCTTTTGTCTTCATAATATACGACCATAAAATAATTGCAGTTATAATCATAAAAGAACTAAGTAGCTGTCCCATACTCATCCATCCTCCATATATAAAGCCGAGTTGAACATCAGGTTGTCTAAAAAATTCTGCTATAAAACGACCTAAACCATACATAAAACCATAAACTAGTATCAGCTCACCATTAAAGTGTTTGTAGTGTCTTAAAGAGTATGTAACAAGAAACACAACAACCCCTTCTAAAAATGACTCATACAGTTGTGATGGGTGGCGTAAAATACCATCAACATAAATACCCCAAGGAACATCAGTAGCGCGACCAACAAGCTCTTGATTTAAAAAGTTACCAATCCTACCAAATATAAATCCTGCTGGAACTGCTATAGCAGCTAAGTCAAGCAAAATACCAAAAGATACTTTATGTTTACGAACATAATACCAACCACCTAAAAAGAAACCAATAACAGCGCCATGATAACTCATACCGCGTATCCCGACAAATTCACCATTTTCAAATGGGTTAAATATCTGCCATGGATGGGTAAGATATTCTATAGTGTCTGGCGAATAAAAGATAATATACCCAAGTCTAGCGCCAAGTATAATACCAATTTCTATATATATAAAATAATCATCTAATTGTGATTGAGTTATAGGTAGATTATCTTTTTTAATAAGCCATTTAGCAACTCCAAGAGCTGAAAGTAGGGCTAAAACATACATCATTCCATACCAATGTACATTTAAAGAGAAAACCGAGAAGGCTATAGGGTTGAAGTTTGAGTAGATATTGTTCCAAAATTCCATGAGTATCCATATTTTTGATTTGATTAAAATTATTCTATCTAAAAATAAAAAACTAAAAGGTAATCACCTTGTAATCTTCTTTTAATGCTTGTGTCAAAAACTCTCCTGTGTGTTCAGGCTTTACACCTAAATCTATCATCTGTTTAGTTAAGTTGTACTCATCTGAGCAAACAACACAACAAGTAAGTTCAACACCGCTGGATTTGATTTTTTTAATAAACTCTTGGAGTTTTGGTATTTTTGCCAGAAGTTTTATAGATGGACCCCAAATCATAAGAGTTGCCTTATCCCAATAGTTACGATCTAAAATAACGCTTGAGTAAAGAAGTACCATTTTAGAGGCTACCTCTTCATCTTGTGAAGTCCAAACTATAAGTAGTTTATCTTCACTTTTCATTTAAAGCATCCGCTATAAGCTCAATAGGGTTTTTAAATACTGTATCATCTTGCTCTAGGTTCATAGAGTTATTTATTTGCATTCTACAAGCACTACACTCAGCACTTACCACATCTGCTTTAGCCTCTTTAATCATTTTAGCTTTTGGCTCGCCTGCTGCTTTTGAGAGGTGATACTTCTCAGTTTGCATGGTAATACCACCAAAACCACAACAAGTGTTAGAGTCTTCCATCTCTTTAATAGTGTAGTTATTCTTTATCAGATTTCTAGGCTCCTCATAAATACCTTGCATTTTTCTAGCATGACAAGGATCATGATAAGTTACACTTAAATCACTTTTCCCCTTACTTGAGAGTAGGGTGTTTAGATGAGTCTTCTGATCAAGAAACTCCGTTGCCATAAAGATTTTTTCTTTTAGTGCTATAGCTCTTTCTCTCCACTGTGGTTGATCATGAAAGTAGTGTTCATAATCTATCTTAACCATAGCACTACAAGTAGCTTCAGGTATGATTATAGCTTCAACATCATCTATAAACTGTTCAAAGTACTCTATATTTTTTTTAGCATTATGATCAACAGTTGAAAAGTCTCCAGTAAAGTAAGCAGGAGCAGAACAACATAACTGTTTTTTAGGTATAAAAGCATCAATTTCAAGATGTTCTAAAATGCTTAAAAGTGATTTTCCAATATTTGTATAGTTGTAGTTAGCTAAACATCCTATAAAGATGGCTACTTTTCTTTTTCCACCATTGTTTATAAGTTCAGGGTTTGAGTTTAAAAAAGATTTTTTTGTAAGTGATGGTAATAAACGCTCTTTTTTTATGATAGGTAGATTAAATCTTGGTTTCATAGATTGTATCTCATCTTGTATTTTAAAACCACAAGTTTGAAATGCATAACCAAGTTTAAAAAGTATATCGTTTGTTTTTCTGTGTCTAAGTAGGTAAAAAAATGCTTTTTTATAAAAAGCTATACCGTACTTGTCTGCTAAATCGTTTCTTACTTGCTCTATAACCATATCTGTAGGAAGAGATTTTGGACAAACCTCTGTACAAGCCGTACACAAAAAACAACTCTCAAATATATCTTTTACATCTTTATCTAGTTCTAGCTCCCCTCTTTGGTACGCACCAAGAAGGTCAATAAATCCACGAGGTGATGTGACTTCATCTGTATTTACATTATGTATAGTACAAACAGGTATACACTTCCCACATTTTACACAAGCATCACTAGTCTGTGTGAAATTAAAAATATCTTCTAGCTTTTTATCCATTACACTGTCTTAGAGAAAGTTTTTTTATTTTTAGAATGGTTTTTCATGTAAGCATCAAAAGGGATAGATATATTTCTTATTAACATCTCTCCTGTTGGTGAACAAACAATCTCTTTGTCATCAATGCTTAGTAAATCAGCATCTTTGTACTCTTGTAAAGTTTCTATAGCATCAGCAAAATTTTCTTTGAAGTTCATATTAAACTTCTCTTCAAACCTTTTTATATCAAGTTTAAAGTTACTCATAAGCTCCATTATAATGTATTGTCTTACTTTATCATCTTCACTTAAACTAACTCCACGCTCAAAAGGAAGTTTATTAGAATCAATAGCATTTTCATACTCACTCATAGTTTTAAAGTTTTGAGCATAATAATCTGCTTGACCCTCACCAATTGAAGTTAGACCTATACCTATTAAATCTGCTCCACCTTTGGTTGTATAACCTTGGAAATTTCTATGTAACTCTCCACTTTTAATAGCTTTAAAAAGCTCATCACTTGGTTTAGCAAAATGATCCATACCAACCATCTTATAACCATTTTTTTGCATAAAATCTATAGTGTATTTCATAATCTCTAGTTTTACATCTGGAGTTGGTAGAGTTGTTTCATCTATTTTTCTCATAGTCTTTTTTAACCATGGAACATGAGCATAGTTGAAAACAGCAAATCTATCTGGATCTAGTTTTAATGCCAAATCAAGGTTCTCTTTAAATGTTTCAAGACTTTGGTAAGGTAAGCCATAGATTAAATCAACATTAACAGAGTGCATATTGTATTTTCTAGCTAATTTCATTGCATCCATAGTCATATCAAAAGGTTGTATTCTATGTACTGCTTCTTGAACTTTTTCATTAAAATCTTGTATTCCAAAACTTACACGATTAAAACCATTTTCGCTCATTATACGCATCTGGTCTTCATTTATGTGTCTTGGATCTATTTCACAAGATATCTCTGCATTTTTTGAGAAATTTTTAAAAGTTTTTTTAATATATAAAATAATCTCTTCAAGCTCTGAAGCACTATAAAAAGTTGGAGTACCGCCACCAAAGTGAAGTTGTATAACCTCTCTTGTTATATCAACAGTTGAAGCAACTAAATCTATCTCTTTAAAAAGGTACTCTTTATATCTTGTCATTTTGTCTTCTTTTGAGGTGAAAACAACATTACAACCACAAAAGTAACATGCGTTTCTACAAAATGGTAGATGAAAATACAGTGAGATAGGGCGAGAACTATCTTGATTTTTTAGTTTGTTAATATATTCATCGTAGCCAAAACTATCGTTGAACTCTAGTGCAGTTGGGTAAGATGTATATCGTGGACCGGGTTTTGAGTATTTTATAAATTTTGTAAAATCAAGCATAATTATCATATCTTTTATTTGGAATACGCGATTATACTCTAATTTGATTTATGAGGGATTAAGTTTAATAATAAATTTTGCACCTTTAGATGTGTTTTCAACTTTCATTGACCCTTTTTGATGCTCTTCTATGATTATTTTTGACATATATAAGCCAAGACCAGTTCCATTTTTTTCATCTTTAGTGCTAAAGTAAGGATCAAATATTTTTTCTATAATATCATCAGGAATCCCACCTGCATTATCTTCTACACATAGATATATATGTTGATTTTCTACATATACTTTTATCTCTATTATCGCTTCAATATCTTTTTTATCTCTATATACATCCGCAGCATTTGTTAAAAGATTAAGTAACATCTGTATCATCTCATTTGGATACATCATAATTTTATCAGTATATTTGATATCTTTAACTATTTTTATCTCTCTACTTTTAAATGTTGGCTCAACTATTGATATTGCTTGATCAATAACTTCAGCTAGATAACAATCAATCATCTCTTTGTTTGGATTAAAAAAGTTTCTAAAATCATTGATTGTGTTTGATAAAAACTGAACATGCTCACTAATTTTATCTATACTCTGTTCAGCTTTTTGCGTACTACACTCACCCAAGAGTATATCAAGCTTCATAGATGTTGAGATAGCACTAATGGTGCTTAAAGGTTGTCTCCATTGATGTGCTATCATAGAGAGCATCTCTCCCATTTGAGCTAGACGGAGTTGTTTAAACATCATGCTGTCTTTATCTCTATTCTTTTGAACTTCATCAGCTACTTTTTCCTCAAGAAGTGCATTAAACTCATTTAACTCCTCTTGAGCTTTTTTAATATCTCCAATATCTGAAATCATTGCAAATGAACCTATGATATTGTCATTCTCATCTCTAATAGCTTCTGTATTTAGGTAGGAACACAGTTTATCTCCACTTTTTTTAATTAGCTCAATTTCGTAGTGCTTTCCACCTTCACCTGTTTGTGTGGATAGAGAGTTTTTTTTGAAAATTTCTTTACCACGTTTATCAACAAAATCAAAGATGTTTTTACCTTTTAACTCTTCAAAAGTATACTCAAGCATTGTACAAAGTTTAGAGTTAGCTCTTAAGGTGTTTTTATTTGTATCAATAACCCAAATACCCTCATTGGCAGTTTTAAAAATGGTTTCAAAAAGCTTTTTGGATTCCTCTAACTCAACTGATTTTATTTGAACTCTTTTTTTAAGTTTCTCTTTTAGTATATTTTCCTCTTTTGTTGAAACGTTTATGAGATGAGTTAAGGCTTCAAGAGTATTTACAAAGTGCTGATTTTCATTAAGAGTGATTTTTTTTAAGTCTATATCTTCATTGCCATCAAAGTCACTTTCGCTTAGTGCAAGTATAGTCTGTGTCTCATTTAAAAAAACATTTTTATTGTTGTAGGTTAAAAACTCTCCATAAGTAAAAAAGCCATTTGTAGATGCTAGATTTTGAAGAGGTGAAATTTCATTTTCAATAGCATCTTGCATAAAGTTTTTTCTTGCCATACATGAGTATATAAATATAGCTTCATGTTTGGTTTTACTCAGTTTTATGGTGTTTTCTATACTTTTGTTTATTATCTGTTCTGCATTACCAATACCAAAGCGTACTTTTGAATTTTCAGGTATATTTCCAGCAAAAGTAAGTGAACCATCTTTATTTTTAGCTAAAACAGCTCTTGCTACATTTAGATCATCATTTTGAATGATTAGAGGAAACTCTACACCAATTTTTGGTAAATTATGTGCAGTTTTACTTCCAAGGTATTTTTTATATGTCTTAAAAGCACTAATCCCATCAATCTCATAAACTATATTTTTATGAGATGAGGTAACTATCATCTCTTTACCTATAGTTTGCCAATCAAAATTGTGTTCAACTTCAACTTTTAATACATCAGAATCAATAACTAAGGCTACTATGGAAGATTCTTTTACTTGATCATTATATATAGTATATGTTTTTTCAAACCTACCTGCGTCTGCTGCTAAACCACCACTTACGCTTAAATTTTTTAAGTCATCAAACTCACGTATAAACTCTTCACCATTACATTTTAGACCATCTGCAAAGGCTATAAGTACTTTAGATTTATCACTTAGCAAATCTTTTTTTATCTCTTGTGCAATGTTTATCTCATTATCATCTTTTAACTCATAATGTTTAGATTTTAAATTTGAATGTGAAAAGATTGTAAAAACGAGGATAATTCTATTTTCATATACACGGCCTTGATATATCTCACCATCTGTAGTTGAACCAATAATATGTGAGCTTTTAAAATGTGTAGTAAGATATGTTGTTAGTTTTTTCAGTTTAGAAAATTCACTGATTGAGGAGAAAATTTGTATCATCATACTAGAGCTATCTTTAATCTCACTAAGAGATAAAAATAGTTCTAGGTCTTCATAGTTAATAAATTCAGTTGAATAGGTTTTCATTACTTAAAACACTTTTTCTTTTATTGTACCCGAGTTTAACTCACAAAACTCTTATATCAATCTGTATTATAGTGTATATGTGATGCTTCACTGAAGTTTGGAACATTATCATAGGTAAAAACTGCATAATATTTAGATGTATTTCTATCTCCAAAATTATCAAAAGTATAGTTATCGCTTCCACCATAAAGCTTCTGTCCATCATAAGGTGAACATGGAATATGAAAAGGGTTTTTAACTACAATAACACCTCTAAATGCCTCATCTTTAGGATTATCCCAAGATAACCTAATTTGGGAATTTTCTATAGTAAATTTTAAATTTTTAACTTGATCAACACCATGCCTTCTTTTTTTCATATATTCCAAAATAAGTTTAGGTCTTAATGCTCTTTTTGCATCTATAAAGTTAACATTTTGACTTTTACATATAGATTTTTCACTACTTGAAGATATAACAAATACAACTTTATTTTTATCTGAAGTGCTTTTTACGAGAGACATTAATGTATGAGTATCAAACACAAACCTTTGGTGTGAATCTGTTTTAAGAACAGCAGCACTTACATCATAACCAACTCTCTCAATCACATCTCTATTTTTAATATTTTTATATGATTTTTCTAAATTATCACCATTTACCATCTCGAGATGAAACCTAATATTTGTGTTAGCATTTATTTTCACTGCTTCCAACTCAATGTAGGCTTTAGATATAACACTATGCTCCATATCTGGCAGATTATTTAAATCAAACTGCATACATGCTAAGTTATGATTAGAGTTTTTATCATATCCAACTAAAAGTGAACCCTCAGTAGTCTCTTTTGCATTTATAGAATATTCATTAACAGAGTTTAACTCTAATTTTGACTCATCTATAGTGTAAGATATATCTAGTTTGGGTCTAAAAGTAAGACCACCACTAAATTGACCATAACCTATATCCCATTGCATAAGTTGAGAAGATCTATCTAGTGGAAGAGATTTTGGTCCATCCATTCTAAAATAAAGTTGCCCTTTTTTTAGTGAATCTTGTAAGATGTTTAGCTCATTTTGAAAAAACTTATAAGTTCTCCAAACACCTTGAGATAATTGGTGTGATGAGGTTGGTCTATCTACATAAGATAAAACTTTTGCCTCTTTTATCTCCTTAAAAGATGATATTGATGATATTGCACCCTCATCTATCATACCAACTCTCCATTCACCAAACTTTTCAACTTGTACAGAAACACGATTTAATGGATAAAAAGATATCTTTGCATCTGTGATAATAGCATTTGAAGGTATTGAGTTTAAAGAGAAACCACAAACACCAAAACACTCACCTTTATTTTCAGATACACCCACAAACATTGAATTAACGCCAAAGTGATCAGAATTTTTACTACTAACTTCACTTACATAACCTATTTGCTCTTTTAATGGAAAAAGTATTTTAGAAAACATATTGAAATCTGCTTGTGTTCTTACAGTTAGTACGGGAGCAAATGGCGATTTATTGTGGGTTTTTTCACATACTGCTCTAATGAAATAGTTATAATTTGTAGATGGTCTAATATGCTCATCTAAAAAATCTTTTGTTTTTGTGATTCCAACTCTGTTATCTGCTTGAGTATGTGATTTAAGTTTGCTTGATCTATATATCTCAAAATATACAGAGTCATCTTCATCATAATCCCATGTAAGCTTTATAGATTTAGCTTTTATTTCACTTGCCAAAAAGTTTTGAACTCTTTTTAATCTTGAACTTTTATTATAGTTTGGTGTTTCTTTTAATGCATAAACTAGAGCAGGGATGTTCTCTTGAACATGCTCTCTCATATTTTCTTTATAATCACTTATATTTCTAGTTCCAACCTCAACAACTAAAGCTAAAGCACCATGAGAGTAGTAAAACTCTCTACCACTTCCACTAATTAAGTGAGTTGGAGGTTTACCCATATGTATTCCATACTCTCTATCACTATATTTTTTAATCTCTTCAGCCATATTTGCAGCAAGAGTATTTAAATCAGTAGCATCTATAGCATCTTCATGTATAAAGTTATGTGCCGGGAAAAATACATTACCCTGTGAATGGTAATCTAGTGCAATTGTAATGTTTGAATGATCTTCAACAAAGTTTTTAAGCGCTAGTGTTTCAGGTTCAGAAAAAGCTGATGGTCCAGAGTAAACGTTTGATGATGTATTTTTATTTGGTGTAAAACCTACACTGAAATTTCTGTTTAAATCAACTCCAAAACTACCATCTGCATTTTGTCTTCTGTTTTTTCTCCAAAAACTAAAATGCTCACGAGAATATTCAAAGCCATCAGGATTTGCACATGGAACCATATATAAGGTTGAATTTGTAAGTATTGAGTTAAGTTGAGGATCAAAATCTATATGATCAAGGATGAACTCGGCAAAGGCTAGAGATAACTCTATCCCAACCCACTCTCTAGCATGAATACTACCTGTGTAGAAAAGAGCAGGTTTAGTATCTGCCTCTTTTACATTTTTGCTTATAGTAACTGCTATAATATCTCGATCTTCCCAAGTCTTTCCTATGTGATCAACTTTGAAAAGATTTGGTCTCTCTTTTTGAGCTTTATCAAAAAATGCTAAACACTCATCGTATGAACTATACTGTTCTCTCATTCTGATCCTTTGTTGAGTGGAATATTACTTAAAACTTTTTTGCCACTGCTTAAATTGTGTTTTAGATATAAAATCTTGATCTTTTAAATCGCTAAAAGTTTTTATATGACCCTCTTCTTGAAACTCTTTTATTCTTGTAGCACTATCTTCATCCATTCCATGTAAAGTTAGAAGTTCAGTTAATGTTACATTTTTAAAATCAATTAGTTCATTAGAGATTTTATTGTTAGAGTTAGAGTCTTCAGCTTTTACATCTTCTGGTAAATCTTCCTCTTTTAGTGGAGGTTCTATGCTTTGTGGTGCATCTGATGGTACAGATTCATCTGTAAGTTCCATATCAAAGTTTCCTTTGTCTGCTAAAAAGTACTCCCCATCACTACTTGGAGTGTATTTTGCAAAATAAAGGTGTCTAAGTGTTCTTAACACAGATGGATCCATCTTTCCTAGTTCTTCCCAAGAAAAAAGAGGAACATGAGGCATTCTAAACTTACCATCACTTAAGTCCCACATTACATATTGACATATCCAGTCTCTTATGTATGGAAAAGCTGCAAATGCAGTTGCACATTCTAAAATATAAGCTTTATTATCAACTTCATCTATAGCTATATCACAAGCAAAATATTCAGCTTTTGCTGCTTTAGAAGCTGAAACTGCTAATTCAAGAGCATTCATTGGTACATTTTCATAACTCATTGAACCACCTTGAGATGTGTTAGTTATCCACTCTCCTGCACCTGAGTATCTCCAAAAAGCACAAACTGGTTTATGACCTATAAGCATTACTCTAATATCACCACTATCTTTAAGTTTAATAGCATCTTGAATATACATTGGAACATATTTCTCTTTATCAAAAAGTGCTTTTGCTTCTTTTTTATTATCAACTTTATGAACAAAGTATCCACCATAATTTGAAGCACCATAAGATCTTTTAACTATTTTAGGATATTTACACTTTTCTAAGTAGTCATAACCTTTTTTTACATCATAAAAAATTTCAGTTTTTGGATCTGCAAGATTATACTTGTCACAAAAAAGTGTAACATTCTCTTTAGATTTATTTGGAAATTGAGTTTCAATAGATGGTATAAATCTAACATGTGGTAACTCTTTAGCTATCTCTTTAAAAGTTTCATAAGCAGTAGCTGGAATATTTCCAATTAGCACATCAATATTTTTACTTTTAACCTCTTTAATAAATCTTGCTTTATCATTTTTCCAGTGGTAAATAACACTTTCTATCTTGTCTGGCCAACCTCTAAAGTTTGAGTGATCGAAAAATCTTAAAACGTAATCTAAATATAAAAATCCAACTTTTGGTAACTTATTTTTGCTCATGTGTATGTCCTTGTTTTTGTGTAGTTTTGTCTATCAGGTTGATAATAGTGTCAATCTTTTTATCATTAAATGTTAATCCCATTTTCTCTTGATCAGGAGTTGCAAAGGCCGGTATACCATTTACTTCTAAAACAACATATTCCTCTTTTTCTCTGTCATAAAGAAGGTCAACTCCCCCTATCTCTAAACCTAAGGCAGCAACTGCTTTTTTAGATAAATCTATAATCTCATCACTTGCTTCTCTAAGTATAACCTTACCACCAGATGTTATGTTGGTTCTCCAGTCTTTATCGCTAGCAACTCTACCATAGCTAGCTATAAATTGATTATCTACTATATCAACTCTAAAATCAGTATGATCGTTATCTATATAACGCTCTATATAGTAGTGTCTTATATCCATCTGATTTAGAAAAGGCATTAATGTATCTAGTGTGTACTCTGAATCAATTAAAGCCATGCCAACTCCACCCCAACCATCAAGTGGCTTAAAAACTAGTTTTCCCCACTCTCTAAATTTTTGACGAATTAAATCTGGATTTTCTCTATGACATATGTAAAAATCACTACAATTTACTCCTGCAAGTGAAAGTAGTTGGTTTGATCTAAACTTATCTTCAGCATTTGCAAACGCTTTAAAATTATTTATTGTTGGAATAATATTATTTAATTGCTCATAAAAATAAAGTTGAGATTTAGTTTGTTCTCCTGCATTATATGAGAAAAACAGATCCATATCATAGATATTAAACCCTTTACATTTTAAACCATTTTTATCTGCTTCAGCGTAGCGTAAATCTAGTCCAGTTACAGAATTTATACCACGCTCCAAAAGTTTTAAAATCATTTTTCTCTCTATATCATCTCCACCACCATTTTGATACATCCATAAACCAACGGTTCTATTACACTCTAACTCCATTCTATATCTCCCCTTTAATAAAATGTGAAAAAATCTTAGTTGATAAATCAACTCTTTGATTAAAAGAACTTCTTAAAGCTCTCTCTTTTATTGTATGATCCCCATCTCCAAAAGGACCAAAGCCATCTAATGTTATAACTCCTGCATTACTTAATATATTTGCATCACTAACTCCACCACGTTTTTCAGTTTTAAGTGTTGTTTGAGTGATTTGTTCTAATTGTTTTACAAACTCTAAACTCTCTTTAGATTCACTCATAACATCTCTTTGTATATCTCCACTTAAAGTAGATTGTGTGCCATCTACATAAGCTTTATTTACAATTTGATTTATATTGTCTAAAAGTCTATCTCTTTCACTTTTAGTCTCATACCTTATCTCAAAAGTAAGATGAGCTGATGGGCTTATTGTATTTGCTCCAATACCACCCTCCATTTTTCCAACATTTAAGGTAGTTCCTAAATCCAGGTTTGTTAGTTTTGTTAACTCTTGAAGTTTGTAAGATGCTTCAAGGTTAGCATTACAGCCAGATGTGTAAGAGTTTCCAGCGTGTGCAGCCTTACCCTTTATATCTATAAAAAAAGTTCCAACACCTTTTCTTGCTGTAACTATCTCGTTCTCTTCTCCAGCTGCTTCATAAGTTAAACAGTGTGTGTAAGACTTAGCTAGTTTTTTACTTAATAGTTTGGAATCATCGCTTCCACTCTCTTCATCACTTACAAGCAAGATATCAATATTTTTAATATCTAGTTTGTTCTGAACCTTTTTGAGGGCTTCAACTATAACTATGTTTCCACCTTTCATATCACAAACTCCAGGTCCATAAACCCAAGTGTCATCCTCTTTGTACTCTTCAAATTTCCCCTCAGGAAATACTGTGTCTATATGACCCAAAAGCAAAAGACGTTTTTTTGATGTGTTCTTAGATTTATAAAGTCTATGATCACCAATAAGTTCTCTCTTGAAAATTTCACACTCAAAACCTAAATCTTTAAAGTGTCTATCAAAGATAGCTCCAACCTTATCTACACCAATTTTGTTTTTAGTATAAGAGTTTATTATTATAAGCTCTTTTAAATTTTTGAAAAGACTCAATATACCACCTTGAAATTTATTTGAAATTATACTATATAAATATTACTATTGAGTAACAAG
Source organism: Helicobacteraceae bacterium (assembly GCA_015488775.1). Classification (GTDB taxonomy): domain Bacteria; phylum Campylobacterota; class Campylobacteria; order Campylobacterales; family Sulfurimonadaceae; genus WFNF01. Next base: position 7,525 of record WFNF01000093.1, on the reverse strand, counting down.
ATGTGTTTTTAACAAAAAAATTATATATAACATAGTAAAAATTTTTAATGTGATAAAGTGTAAAGATTAATTAATCATACTATGGATATCTGCTCTAAATAAAATCTTATTAGTAAACTATTTATCTCTATAATGATAAAATACGCTTATGATAAATATATTAATGATTGAAGATGACCTAGAACTAGCTGAGATACTTACAGAGTATCTTGAACAATTTGATTTTAAAATCAATACAGAAGATGATCCTTTTAATGCTTTAAGTAGATTAAAACTTGAACCTTACAATTTAGTTATATTAGACTTAACACTACCTGGTATGGATGGTTTAGAAGTTTGTAGTGAGATTAGAAAAAGACAAGATATACCTATAATTATATCTAGTGCAAGATCTGATGTAAACGATAAAATAGATGCTTTTGAATTAGGCGCTGATGATTACCTTCCAAAACCTTATGATCCTCGTGAATTAGAAGCTCGTATTCACTCTGTTCTTAGACGCTATAAGGCTAAAATAGAGCTAAAAGAGCAGGAACAAAAGTCTGATTTTATTGTTGATAAAGCATCTTTAGTTATAAAATATAAAGAAAATGAGTTAGATTTAACAAACGCTGAGTATGGAATCTTGTCTTATATGATAGCAAAGCAGGGTATGGTTGTATCTCGTGAAGATATTATTCACAATGTAAACTCTATAAATGAAGAGTCTTCAAACAAAAGTATTGATGTTATGGTTGGTCGTATTAGATCAAAACTAGGGGATAAAAGTTTAATAGAGTCTGTAAGAGGTATAGGATATAAACTACTAAAATGAAGCAACAAGGAGTTTTACTAAGCGTTCTTTTTGCTTTAGGTATAACATTAGTAAGTGTATCTTATATATTTTACCAATTTTATGTTTTAAATAAATCACAATACTACAACCAGATTTTTCAAAAATCTTCACTTATAAATCAAGTTTATATTGATCATATTCAAAATAGAAGAAGTTCAGGTGTACTTGAAGCAAACTTAGCTGTATATGATATAGACATTATATTAAATATAAATAAAGCTGAAAAAGTTTTAAATAATGCACATATTATAAAATCTCAAGGTCCAAATGTTATGAAAGTGTTTACAGCACCAAATGCTTACTCTGGATTTTTGAAAAGAACTAATCTAAATAATTTTAGAATCTCTATGCTAGAATATTCAGATAAAATCTATTTTTTTCTACAATCACCGCTTATGAGTACGCTTTTACTTGATCAAAGGTTAAAGCCATATATTGCTTACAACCTTTTATACTCTTATCTAATTATTATCTCAGTTATAATTTTGAGTTTTGCTTTTATACTTCAACGAATTAGACCATTAAGAAAACTTCGTAAAAAAATTGAACTTTTTGGTTCTGGAAATATGGATATCTCTTTTAAATTGGATGGTGATGATGAGATAGCACATGTTGCAAATGAGTTAGAAAATACTAAAAATAAAATTAATGCTCTTATTGAATCAAGAAATCTATTTTTGAGAAATATAATGCATGAGTTAAAAACACCTATTGCTAAGGGTCGAATCCTAAGTATGATGGTTGATAATCCAAAGTATCAAGAGAGATTTATAAATATATTTACTAAATTAGAGTCTTTAATCGCAGAATTTGCCTTAATAGAGCAGATGAGCTCTGGAAATGAGTTATTAGACATTAATGAATATAGACTTATCGATCTTATTGATGGTGCTATAGATTTGGCTATGATAGAGAGAGAAAATATTGATATTGAAGTGGATTCAACATATAAATTAAATGTTGATTTTAAACTTTTTGTTACTGCTATAAAAAATATGATAGATAATGCAATGAAATACTCACCTGATAAAAAAATAACCATACTTGTAAATGGCAGCGAGATGTATTTTGAGAGTAGGGGAGAGAAGCTTAAAAAACCAATCTCATATTATGTAGAACCATTTACACAAGACAACCCAAGTAAAGATAGTTTTGGCTTAGGTTTGTACCTTGTTGATGTTATTTTAAACTCACATAAAATGCTTCTATCCTACGAATATTTAGATGGTGTAAATAGATTTATATTTGAAAAAAAATAAGAGGAAAAAGATATGAGAGAAAGCCCATTCTTTATGGATGTTATAACTATATACTTTGCTTTATTGCCATTTTTAGTTTTTTTATCTATAAAACTTGCAATAAACAATAAAATAAAAGAGCATATAATATCTCAAATGATGATATTTGCTTTAACCCTAGTGTTTGTTCTTTGGTTTGAATATAGTGTGAGATTTGTAAGTGGATATAGTGACTTTGTACTGCACACAGAAGTAAATAAAACCTTTTTAACAAGTTTTTTACTTGTGCATATTTTAATTGCCATAGTAACTTTTATATCTTGGTTTTATCTTTTAGTAAAATCAGCAAAAGCTTATAAAAATAAAATGAATTTTACATTTCATAAACCACTCGCCATAAAGGTTACTTTAGGGATTTTTACAACTTCTTTAATGGGTGTTTTAATATATTATATGCTTTTTATATATTAAAGGTGCCCTACACTGCCATTAAGTTAAGAAAAAACTCTGGAAGTGAGGCTTCAGCCTCGCTCTTGTGTGCAACTGTTTTCAGGCGAGGCTAAAGCCTCACTTCCAAAGAGATAGAAAAATTTCATTGGAAGTGGAAGGAAAAATAAGTAAAAAAATATGTTTTTAGTCCTTAACTTAATGGCAGTGAAAGTGCCCTAAAACTACTCTTTAAGACCAAAAATTTCATCAGCAGAGAACTCTTTTTCCTCTCCCTTTTTAGTATCTTCAATCTTTTCGTCCATACCTTCCATTTTAAGTTTAAGGTCACTTGCACTAGTTGCATAGTTAAATGCTTCCTCTTGAGATATACGACCAGATCTCCACATATCTAATATAGCCTGATCAAAACTTTGTGAGCCATATATATCTTTACCCTCTTCAATAGCATCTCTAATCTCAACATCACGACCATCATGAACAAGTTGCTCAATTCTTGGTGTTCTAACTAAAACCTCTAGTGCTGCCGCTCTTTTACCATTAATGTCTGGTATAAGTCTTTGAGATATTATGCCTTGTATTACATTTCCAAGTGTCATTCTAATTCTATTTTGCTCATCAGTTGGAAAAGTTGAAACAATTCTATTTACTGTTTCTTTGGCATCAAGTGTATGTAGAGTTGAAAAAACAAGGTGACCAGTATCTGCTGCATGGAGGGCAATTTCAATTGTCTCCATGTCACGCATTTCTCCAACTAGTATGATATCTGGATCCTCACGTAAAGATGCTCTTAGAGCAGATCCAAAACTATGAGTATCTTGTCCTATACTTCTTTGATTAACTATACACTTTCTATCTTTATGTACAAACTCAATAGGATCTTCAATAGTTATGATATGTTTTCTTTGTGCCCAATTTATCTCATTGATTAAAGCGGCAAGTGTGGTTGATTTACCAGAACCAGTTACACCAGTTACCAATATAAGACCACGTTCCATTTTTGTAAATTTATGTATTACAGATGGAAGGTTAAGCTCATCTATAGATAAAATCTTTACAGGAATAACTCTAAATACTGCACTAACGCCTTCCATCTGAAAAAAGATATTTACACGAAAACGCGTTGTTTCACTAAATGGGTAAACGAAGTCAAGCTCTTTTTGCTCTGTAAACTCTCCAAAACGACTTCTTAGTATCTCTTTAGCAAAGGTTAAAGCATCTTGTTTAGATAAAATCTCACCTGAGAGTGGAATGATATCTCCATTTATTCTAGCACGGACAACAGAGTTTGCTTTTACATGAAGGTCAGATCCCCCAGCATCAATCATACGTTTAAGATATGCTCTAATCTTTTTTAGAGTTTCAAAGGTGAGTTTATTTACATCTACTGTAGTATTATCAGCCATTTTTTAATCCTTTAGACTATCAAGTATCTCTTGAAAGGCATCTTTAAATTGTTTTAAACCATCTTTTACTTGTTTATCTAAAAGTTGATCAAAATCTATATTTAGTTTTTTTATCTGATCAAAGTGTTGATCAACACTGTTTTGATTTAGTGGAAGTTTTACATCTTCAGTTTTATCTATAACATAAGCTTTTATAGTATCTATTGGCGCTGTATTTATAGAATCATTTGCAAGTAACTCTTTAATGTAGTAAGATGTTTCAAGCTCATCACCTTTAACGCCTGTACTTGCAAAAAGAGTTCTAATATTTGGATTGTTTTCATCTTTTATAATATTATAAATATTAGCAGCATTATATATACCTGCAAGTGCAGTTGGTATATTGTTCTCTTTTAGTTTTTCATCAAGAGCTCTATCTATTCTACTAACAAAAATACTTATTACTGTGTCTGTTTTTTTATTTGTTTGACTTAGACCATCTTTAAAAGCTTCTAAACATTTTTGTGCTTGAGTTAGTGAAAATATTAGAGTTGCATTAACATTTATACCCATAGCACTTAACTCTTTCATAGCTAGGTAGCCAGCTTGTGTTGCTGGAACTTTTATCATAACATTTGCTCTGTCTATCTTTTTAAAAAGTCTTGCACCCTCTTCAATTGTTGCCATAGCATCATCGCATAAAAAAGGATCAACTTCTATGCTTACATAACCATCATCACCTTGATCATAGTTATCTTTTAAAGCATCTGCCGCGGCTCTAATATCAAAAATTGCTAACTCTTCATATTTAGCTTTTGGAGTAAAACCATCTAACATAGATACCTGTTCTTTATATGATGATGAGGTTAAAATTGCATTTTTAAATATTGCTGGGTTTGAAGTAGCACCATTTACAATGCCATCTTTAATAAGTTGCTTTAGCTCAGTTTTTATAAACTCTCTCTCAATGAAGTCAGCCCATAATGAGAAGTTGATGTTTTTATTGCACATAGTTAATCTTTTTTATCAATTTTAAAATATTTTGTACATTGTATAACTTTAAAAGTAAAAATTGTATGAAATTTGTGATGTTTGTCTATCTTTGAGCAGTTGCTGTGCAAATTGATACTCTAAAGAGATTGTATTATTTTTATTTATACGTATATCTTGAGAAAAATCAAATATAAACTGTTTAGTAGAGGTGTGATAAAACCTATATGATGCTTCCATATATGTTTTTCCCCATCTTCCTTGTGAAGCTACAAAGCCTAAAGATGAGTTTATACCAGCAACAAAACCATCTTTTATATAAAAAAGTGGATCAAACATAATATAGCTATACCAGTTATCTCCACTGTAAGTATATCCAGCACCAACAGAGGTTGTAAAGTTTGCATTTTTAGTGTTATATACATAGTTTTTATCAAAACCAATATTCATTCTAAAAGAGAATGGTGTGAAAAATGAGCTAATACTTGGATATGATGCAAGAGATAATATACTTAATTTTTCTAAGTAGATATCTTTAGTATCATAAGATAACTCTGTATCAAAAAAAGTTATCTTAGTACCTTTTAGAAAACCAATATCATTATCTACTATATCATGATAAGCGTATCTAAAACCTAAAGTGTTTAATAGTTCATTGTCTCTAGCACCAATTTTAAAAGATGTTTTATAAGCTCTATGTCCCTCATCTGGATTAGGTGGGGTTTTGACTTTTATCTTTTCACCTTTTCCTAACATAGCTCTTGTAGATAATGTCTGTCTATAAAGTTTTCTGTAGGTATCAAGATCTATATCACCTTTTAAGTGTTTGTATTCTATAAGTTGAGCGGCTGCTTCAAGTGTATATTGCTTTTTAGTTAAATTTTCATCAATATCTAAAATATAGCTAGGTAACATCTCCTGATTTGCTATTTTGAGTGCTCTATCTCTTTGTAAACCACTAAGTGCATCTTCATAAGCTAGTATAGTAGTTCTTTTTGATGCTCTATATGACTTACTTTTTACAAGTTTAGCATTTTCTATAGCATATATAGTCTCAGGTGGATTTATTTGTAGATGAAACTTATCTCTTAGTTTTATACCATCCCTAGCCACCTCTAAAAGCCAAAGCATTTTATAAGAGCAGTTTTCATCAAAGAAAAAGTAGTATGAATATATATCTTTTAACTCCCATATATGCTTAGTCATCATTAAGGTTTCTTGTGGAGTTAAGTTTAAATTATACTCCCATATATCTCTCATATCAGCGTCTCTATACTCTTTTAGTTTTTCAGTATATGGTAAAACAGAGTAAACACCTTTATACCCACCAAAAAGTCCTTTAATTGCAAAGGAAAAACCACCATCATCTCCAGTGTTTGCAGCGTAGTTTACAGCATAAGTTAAAAGTTCAGATTTAAAAGAGCTATTTATCCTTATAAAGGTGTGACCAAACATAGAAGCAGGGGAATTTATATGTGCATATGGAAAGATTAGAGTTGCACTTTGAGGATCAACTCTTTTTAACCATTTGTTGTACTCTTTACAAGTAGCATCTGGGTATGAGCTTATATTTAACTCTTTTTTTAACCAAGCCGCGCGAGCAGGAAAGCGACATAGTGTGTTGTTGTCGTCATCTTTTTGTATAGAAAAAAAACTTTTAAGGGTAGCTTCTAATTCAGATTTTGGATTTGTATCTCCATCTCCACTTAGAAAAAAGTTTTTTGAATCTACCTCACTTATATTTTTATTTGAGTGTAATAGTGTGTGCCAATATGGTTTTTGTGCTAGTTTACTGATTGAAGCTTTATCTAAATAAATATTTAGATCATTTGCATAAGAGTAGATAAAAAATATAAGTAAAATAGATAGTGATTTTAACAAGATGTACCTTGTGGATAAAAGTGAAGTGACACTCTAAGCAAATATAGCTTAGAGTTAGTTGTTATAGTGCAGAGATGTTATCTAAAACGTCTGCCATCTCAACTTTATCATTAGTATAGATAGAGTTATAGTTTGCTTGAAGAGTTGATGCAAAAGCCTCTTTGTTATCAACATTCATAAGCTCAGCTAAAGTGTTAACACTTTCACCTTGACCAAGAGCAATTTCACGAGTTAGTTGATCCATGTTAGATGCAACAAATTCAGCAGCTCTTTCATTCATAACTAGTTTAACTTTTTTACAGTTTGAAGTACCAGAAGTGATACCAAAAGTTTGGTTAGCTGAAGTACCATTTGTAGTTGCTTGTAGTGCAAGCATTAAAGCTGAATCATTGCTTGGTATGATCATAGAACCAAGACCACAACCTGTTTGAGAGTTTGCACCCTTAGCAAATGCACCTGTAGATAGAGCTAATGTAGCTACTGCTACTAAAACGATTTTTTCATTGTGACTCCTATTTAAAATTATCTATCAGTATATGTGAGCTTAACTTAGAGAGTTATTAAAAGTTGTAATTTATCTGTTATGATTTCCAAGATGGTAAGCACCAAGTAAACACCATCTTGAAAAGTAAATAAAATTAAAAATCTACACTATTTTAAAAGTCCTAATTGAGGGCTATTTAGCTAAAATATTTGTATGAAAGAGACAGCAGTCACAACAGAATCTTTAATAGAAATAATGAATCATC
>WFNF01000092.1 GCA_015488775.1 Helicobacteraceae bacterium | reverse complement strand
TGTACACCACCTCTTCATCAAACTTGCTTTTATCTTTTGCTACACCTTTAGAGCTTATGGCTGTATGTTCTCTAATGGGTAAGTTATCAAATATTTGTAAAAAAGGAGTTTTTTCTAAAAGCAACTCTTCACAAACCTTTCTTTTTTCATCTACTAATAGAGCATTAGATATGATAACTTTTGAGCCATTATCATTGCCAAAAATATTATCTACATCACCTTTAAAATCTTTTCGTAAAACTCCAGCTATAGATGTACCCAAAATCATCGGCAAATTATTCCAGTCTTTTTGCACGGGAGCATCTTGTAAAAAGTCGCTGTTGTTACTACCAACTTTTAAAGGAGTTTCTGCTTCTATTGTTATGTGAGCTGTATAGTTAGCCATTTTTTTGCTCCTTGTTTGCTTTTATTTTTGGCATTTGAATTGAGATGAGTTTTATAAACTCTAAACTATGCTCATCTTTAATAAGTGTTTTTATTTGTTTAGACTCCCACTTTTTTGTTCCATGAGATATATACTCGTTTATCTGATTTTTAAAATCTGCTTGTGCACTTGTACAGATACTTCTTATCTTACCCCATTGGGAAGGTTGTATATTTTTGTAAAGCGTTTTATGCTCTTTTATAAACTCAGCTACTTTTTTACCTAAATCCAAGTTTGCTTGTTTACTCTCTTGTCTTTGTTGTAAAAATTTAGCTAAGTCACTTTTTGGCGTAACTTTTTCTATATCTACATCTACATTTTTATGTTCTTTAAAAGAAAAACCATGATTAGCTAAAAACTTAGGATTTAGAAGTAACTCCCCAAATCCCTCACTCTGATACGCTCCTACAAAAGAGGGTATTTTTGTTTTATCAACATCTTTTAAAACTATCACTGAGCCTTTGTTGATGCAGATTCTCTCATAATCTTTTGTTTGTCTCACACCGTTATATGGGGTAAAGGTAGAGGTTCTTATTTGACATTTTGCATAGTCAATATTGTCATCATTTAAACCCTCAAAAAGATACTTAAGATCATAAGTAGGGTTACCCATCTCATCTACGAGCGCCAATCTACTGTTTGCATATAAAACTAATTCTTGAGAGTTTTTATCCTCTATCTCTTCTTTTTCTCCCTTTGATTCTATATATACAAGTCCATACTGAGCCGATTTTGACTTACCTAACCTTTTTTTACCCTCTATACTCTTTTTCAAAAGCCTTAAATCATTGTCACTTATATCATCACACTTTATGCTAAATTGCCAAGTTGTACCACTTGCTATTGCGTTGTATCCAAACATTTGGCTATCTTTACTTCTTCTTTTTTCTTTGTCATAAGCTGATTTTTGAGAGTAGTTGTACTTTACACTCACCTCCTCTAAATCACTTGTGACATATCCGTTTCGTTTTTGTTTTAGTTGTTTAAACTTTTTAAAATCATCTATTTTATGATGATTATAGATCACTTTAGGATCAAGTTTCTCATGAAAATAAGAGAAAGGCATCTTATAGGTTTGTTTATTGTTTTTCACTATATTTGCGTCACTAAACTTTACTTTACCACTATGAAAAACTTTAAAACTATCTTCAAACTGATCGTATTTTGCAGCCACCATACCTAAAAAATTACTCCCCGGGATAAAATCTAGTTGTGAGATATTTCCCTCAGTATTAGAGCTAGCAGGTAAAACTATGTCACTTAAAAATTCTACTTGGTAAATTAACTCTTTCATACTACTTTTCCACCTTTTTAATCTCTAAAAATCCACATCTTCCAAGACCTCTGTTTCTGTTTAGTCCCATCCTTTTTATCTTAGCAAGTGCATCTTTTAAGTTGTTGTAATCATCTTGGGTAGGTATATCTAGTACCTCTCCCTCAAACTCAAGTGGAACAACAACTTCTATCTCTCTTAGACTATCATCAACTGCTATACCCTCAGTTTCGCATTTTTTGTTTTTTTCACCAATTTTTGTTGAAGCTATCACATCATAAAGATTATCTTGAAGTCTATTTGATACTATCTCTTTTTTT